>NZ_WSJA01000003.1:0-234540 GCF_009763235.1 Bordetella sp. 15P40C-2 | reverse complement strand
GGGCGGACACGTCTTCAATTTGGGCCACGGCATTTCGCAGTTCACGCCTCCGGAAGCGGTCTCCGTTTTGGTCGATGAAGTGCATCGCTACAGCCGCGCTTTCCACGTTGAGTAAGTGTCCGCTCTCGTGAAAGGCGGCCTGATGACGGGGGTCTGCACCGCAGTTGTGCACAGCAATGTCACAGCGAGCGGTGCATAGCACAAGTTATGAAAATTTCTGGATTTTCCTGGTAAGTGTTTGATTTTTAATCTATTTTTAGCTGTGATGCTGTATATCCATGCAGGAGTACACGCTAAAGTGGCAAACATGCAGCGGGTTATCTGAGCTTTTTCCCCAAAGTTATCCACAGGCCTTCGCCTCGGTCCCGGGCCAGGCCCTTCAAGTTTTGATAGACGCTTGATTTCAGTGGTTTTTTCATCCTCCTTCGCCATGCAAGCTTGCCTTCCTACCGATGAGTGACGCGCTGACAGAGTCCACCTCTGTAGGCGGGTGGGTGCGCGTGGCGCTGGATGTGCCGCTGCAAGGTCCTTTTGACTACCGTGCCACGGCGCTCATCCCGATCGGGACCCGGGTCATCGTGCCTTTCGGCCGTCGTAAGTTGGTCGGCGTCGTCGTGGATAACCCGGCCGAGCCGTCGATCGAGGTCTCGCACGTCAAGGAAGTCGAACAGATTCTGGAGGATCTGCCGCCCTTGCCCGAGGACTGGTTGCGATTAGCCCGCTTCGCGGCGGATTATTACCAGCGCCCATTGGGCGAGGTGATGCTGCCTGCCATGCCGCCGCCGCTGCGCAAGCTTTCGGCGTACCAGGGGAAACGCTCTGGACTGGGTCCGGTCGCCCGTCTGGACGCGCGCAAGAAAAAGCCTGTCGCTGCGCCAGTCGCACCCGACAAGGCCCCCGAACTCAATGCCGACCAACAGGCGGCCGTAGACACGGTCGTGGCGCTTACGGCATTCAAACCGGTTCTGCTGCATGGCGTCACAGGCAGCGGCAAGACCGAGGTGTACCTGCATATCGCCGAGCGTGTGCTCGCGGCCGGACGGCAGGTGCTGCTATTGGTGCCGGAAATCAATCTGACGCCGCAGCTGGAGGGCGCCGTCCGTGCGCGCCTGGAGTCGGTGTTAGGGCCAGAGGGGCTGGCTGTCATGCACAGCGGCCTGGCCGATGGCGAGCGCGTGCACGCCTGGGCGCGTGCGCAACGCGGTCAGGCGCGCATGCTGTTGGGCACGCGCATGGCGATTTTCGCGCCGCTCTCTGAGTTGGGGCTGATCGTGGTCGATGAGGAACACGATGCCTCCTACAAACAACAGGACGGCCTGCGCTATTCCGCCCGGGATCTGGCCGTATGGCGCGCACGCGATCAAAATATCCCGGTCGTGCTTGGCTCGGCCACGCCGTCGCTGGAGACCTGGCATCACGCCAGTCGTGGACATTATCTGCGCCTGACGCTGCCGGGCCGCGCCCGCGCGAGCAGCATGCCGACCATCAAGCTGGTCGATACGCGGCGTTTGCAGCTAAAGCAAGGCCTGTCGCCCCAACTGATCAGCGCCATCACGGAACGCTTAGAGCGCGGCGAACAATCGCTGGTGTTTTTAAATCGGCGCGGGTATGCGCCCGTGCTGCATTGCGCGTCGTGCGCGTGGGTCAGTCACTGCCCGCGATGTTCCGCATTCACCGTATTGCATCGCGCGATGGGACGCGGCAATCGGCTGCATTGCCATCATTGCGGCTATCAGGCTCAGGTGCCGCGCGCGTGCCCCGAGTGCGGCGATCAGGATCTGGAACCGATGGGGCGCGGGACGCAGCGGGTCGAAGAGCATTTGGCGGAGCTGTTCCCCCAGGCGCGTATCTCGCGTATCGACGCCGACAGCACGCGCCGCAAGGGCAGCGCGCAAACCTTGTTCGCGGCCGTTCATGCGGGCGAGGTAGATATCCTGGTCGGCACGCAGATGGTGGCCAAAGGCCATGACTTCGCGCGATTGGGTCTGGTGGGCGTTCTGAATGCCGACTCCATGTTGTTCGCGCATGACTTTCGTGCGCCCGAGCGACTGTTCGCACAGCTCATGCAAGTCGCTGGCCGCGCGGGACGGCATACGCTGGGCGGAGAGGTACTGATCCAAACCAACTATCCCGAGCAGCCCGTCTATCAGGCGCTGCTGCGTCACGACTACGCCGGGTTTGCGCGACACGCGCTCGAAGAGCGCGAAGCCACGGGCCTGCCGCCCTATGCGTATCAGGCGCTATTGACCGCCGAGGCACGCGAGTTGGCGCAGGCATTGGCATTCTTGCAAGAGGCGCGCCAGCTCGGTGCGGACGGCGGCTTCGCGGGCGCGGCCTCAATCACCCTGTACGACCCCGTGCCGCTGCGCGTGGTACGTGTGGCGAACATCGAACGCGCGCAGTTACTGCTGGAGAGTACGAGCCGCCCGGCGTTGCAGGCGTTCCTGACGGAATGGTCCGCGCATCTGCCTGCCGTCGCGTCACAATCGCGCGTGCGCTGGCAGTTGGAAGTTGACCCCTTGGAAATCTGAGTCTTGATTGTTTATGTCTGATAGCACACCCATCGGCCACGGCCTGAATCCTGCCCAACGGGAGGCGGTGCTCTATCTCGATGGACCCTGCCTCGTTCTGGCTGGAGCCGGCAGCGGCAAGACACGCGTGATCACGCAAAAGATCGCTTATTTGCTGCGGGAATGCGGCTATATGGGTCGCAATGTCGTGGCCCTGACCTTCACGAACAAAGCCGCGCGCGAAATGGATGAGCGCTTGCATTCGCTGGTCGATCGCAAGCTGGCCAAGGGGCTGACCATCAGCACGTTCCATGCGCTCGGGGTCAAAATGCTGCGCGAAGAGGCCAAGCACGCCGGGCTTAAACCGCAGTTCTCCATCCTCGATGCGGACGATGCGATGGCCATCATCCAGGAACTCCTGGCCACCACCGATCGCGGCCGCTTGCGTGCGGTGCAGTCCACCATATCGCTGTGGAAAAACGCGATGCTAAGCCCGGACGACGCCGCCCGCATGGCCGCGACGCCCGCGGAAGCGGAGGCCGCGAGGATTTATCGCAACTACGCGGCAACCTTGGCGGCTTATCAGGCGGTTGATTTCGATGACCTGATTCGTATTCCGGCACAGTTGCTCGAGACCAATGAAGAGGTGCGTACGCGATGGCAGAACCGTGTGCGGTATCTGTTGGTGGACGAATATCAGGACACCAACGCCTGCCAGTATCGGCTAGTGCAATTACTCAGCGGCGATCGCGCGATGTTTACCGCCGTGGGCGATGATGATCAGGCGATTTATGCCTGGCGCGGCGCCACGATGGAAAATCTGGCCAAGCTCACCACCGATTATCCGCAGCTCAAACTCATCAAGCTCGAACAAAACTATCGCTCCGTACAGCGCATCCTGGCCGCGGCCAACGCGGTGATCGAACGCAACCCCAAGCTCTTCGAGAAAAAGCTCTGGTCCGATCTGGGCACGGGCGAACCCATCATCGTCTCGCCGATGGAAAACGATGAGCACGAGGCGCAATCGGTGGCGATGAAAATCTCGGCGGCGCGGTTCGAGCGCCAGGCACACTGGAAAGATTTCGCTATTCTCTATCGCGGCAATCACCAGTCGCGCATTCTCGAACAGGCGCTGCGCAATCTGAAGATCCCCTACACCATCGCGGGCGGGCAAAGCTTTTTCGATAAGGCCGAGGTCCGCGATATCTTGGCGTATCTGCGTTTGGTCGCCAACGATGACGACGATCCGGCATTCATCCGCGCGGCCACGACGCCCAAGCGCGGTATCGGGCAAGCGACCTTGCAAGTGCTGGGCCAGTACGCGGCGCAGCGCGAGGTCTCGCTTCTGGCAGCGGCGTCGGAGTCCGGCCTGGAAAGCCTGCTACAAGCCCGACAGCTCGAATCGCTGCGGACCTTCGCCGAGTACATCCGCCGACTGCAATGGCGCGCGGGCCGCGGGCGTACCGATGGTCAGGGCTCGCCCGAGCCCGCAGGCGCGATCCTCGACGATATGTTGACTGCGATCCAGTACGAACGCTATCTGTACGACACACTGGAAGAAAAACCCGCGCAAACGCGTTGGGAAAACGTGCTCGAACTCGTCGGCTGGCTCAAGCGCAAGGCCGACGAAGACGGCATGTCATTGTTTGACCTCGTCCAACATGTCGCCTTGATCACCATGCTCGAGCGTGGTGAGGAAGAAGAACCCGACGCGGTCAAGATGTCCACGTTGCATGCTTCGAAAGGGTTGGAGTATCCCCACGTCTATCTGGTCGGCGTGGAAGAAGGCTTGTTGCCGCACTGGGGCAAGGACGATGAAGAAGGCGACCCCGCGCGCGCGGCGGAAAACCTGGCCACGCGCATTCAGGAAGAGCGGCGTTTGATGTACGTAGGCATCACCCGCGCGCAACGCAGTCTGAACATCAGCTGGTGCAAAAAGCGGCGGCGCGCGCGCGAAGACCTCGTGCGCGAGCCGTCGCGCTTTATCGAGGAAATGGGGCTGGGTGAAGTGCGCGTGGAGGAAGACGAAGCCACGCGCGCGATGAGTCCCAAGGAACGCCTCGGGATGTTGAAAGCCTTGCTGAAGAAGTAAAGCACGCGATGCCGGGCAAAGGCCCGGCATCGCGCAATCACGGCTTAATCGAGCACGCGGCCCTTGGTTTCAGGCAACAGGAATACCGTCAAAATCACGATGGCATAGGCGCCGGTGGCAAACGCACCGATTGCCCACGCCAAGCCATGGCTTTGACTCAGGAAGCCCACCAGACTCGGGAAAAGCGCGCCGATGCCGCGCCCGAAGTTATAGGCAAAGCCCTGACCCGATGCGCGTACGTTCGATGGGAACAGCTCGGTCAGATACGCGCCGATGCTGCTGAAAATCCCCGACGCGGCAAAGCCCAGCGGGAACCCCAAGAACAGCATCTGCGTATCCGTCAGCGGCACCAGGGTATAGACATAGACGCTGATCGCGCACAACACCGAAAAGATCAACAGATTCGCGCGCCGGCCGAGTTTATCGGCCAGATACGCGCCCACGATATAGCCGCAGAACGAACCCAGGATGATGACCATCAGATAACCGCCCGTGTTCAAGACGGACAGATTACGCTCGGTCTTCAAGAACGTCGGCAACCACGTCGTGATGGCGTAATAGCCGCCTTGCACGCCCGTGCAAAGCACCGAGGTGACGATCGTGGTTTTCAGCAGCGCGGGCGAAAAGATCGTCCAAAACGAAGGACGATCGCCCGAGGCTTGCACTTTGGCCTGGCTGCGTTGGAACACTTCGGGTTCTGGCACGTGCTTACGGATATACAGCACCAGGAATGCAGGCAGCACGCCAATCCAGAAGAGCGAACGCCATGCCCATTCCGGCGGCAACACCGAAAACGCCACGGTGTACAGAATCGCCGCTACGCCCCAGCCCACGGCCCAGCCGCTTTGCACGGTGCCTACGGCCTTGCCGCGATGCTGGGCGCGCACGATTTCGCCCATCAGCACCGAGCCCACTGCCCATTCGCCGCCAAAGCCCAGGCCTTGCAGAGCACGCAGCACGAATAGTTGTTCGAAGTTCTGCGCAAAACCGATAGCCACCGTGCACACCGAAAACCACAGAATCGTGATCTGCAGCACGCGCACGCGGCCATAACGGTCGGCCAAAACGCCCGCGAGCCAGCCACCCACTGCCGAGAACAACAGGGTCACTGTCCCCAGCATGCCAGCCTGACCTTTTTCGATGCCCCATAGCTGGATCAGCGTAGAGATCACAAAGGTGAATACCATGAAGTCCAACGCATCGATGGCCCAGCCGCCGAATGCGCCGATAAAGGTGCGCCGTTCAGTTTGATTTAACTCTCTATACCACTGCATGGTATTTCCTTAAAAGGTCGGAAAGCCGTATAAGGTTTGAGGATTGGTCACCAGGATGCGGTGACGCATATCCTCATCGGGCGCCCACTCGGCCAGCTGGTTGCGCAGCTTGCCCGTGTTGACCATGGGGTTGATGTGCACATGCAGCCAATCGCTGCCCCATACCATGCGATCGGGGGCGGCAGCGATCAAGGCTTGCGCCCACGGGATGACATCACTGTAGTGATCAAACTGATCGCTGATGCGATACGCGCCAGACAACTTCACCCACCAGCCGTGATCCTGCACCATGTGGGCCATGGCCTGAAAGCCTGGGCTTTGCAGACCCTCGGACACCGGCATATGACCCATATGATCGATCACGCCGGGAACAGGCAGCTTGCGCATGCGCGGTAGCAACTCCGGCAGTTGCCGCGCGTCCATCAGGAATTGCATATGCCAGCCCAGATCCTTGATACGGTGGGCGAGCGTTTCCATGGCATCAAAGCCGATGCCGCCGCCAAACAGCACGTTGATCCGCAGTCCGCGCACCCCGGCTTCGTGCATGGCTTCGAGTTCTTTGTCGGTCACCGAGGGATCGACGACGCCGATGCCTCGCAGTCGATCGGGATGCCGGCGTAGCACTTCCAGCATGTAGCGGTTATCGGTGCCATACACGCTGATCTGCACCAGTACGCCGCGCGACATGCCGTTGGTATCGAGCATCGCGAGATAAGACGATTCGGTGGCGGGGTGGGGCGTATAGGTGCGCGATGACACCATGGGATAGGCGATCGGATCATCGGCCACGACGTGGGCGTGCGTATCGCATGCGCCAGGCGGTACCTCGAACTTTGCAGGCTCCTGTTCAGACAGCGGTAAAGGCGGCAGGCAGAACGGCACTTCTTTTTCGGGATGGGCGGAAGGTGAAAACATGTAACGTGTCTCCAAAGGTAAGACGGCCCTGCCAGCGTGATCGCTGGCAGGGCCGTCGTGCTACCGCATGTGCCGGACCTGAGGAATCAAGCCAACTGACGCAGCAGCAGTTCCCAGAATTTTACGCGAGTCTCGAGCGTGGAGATCAAGATGTACTCGTTGAGCGTATGCGCGCCATTGCCATCGGCGCCCAGACCATCGAGCGTGGGCACGCCCATCGCCGACGTAAAGTTCGCATCGCTGCCGCCACCGGTCATCGGGGCCTCGGCCAGATCAAAACCGGCTTCGCGTGCAAAGCTTTGTGCGCGTTCCAGCAGGGCGACTGCCGCATCGGTACGCACCATCGGCGGACGATTCAATTCGACGTCGATATCCAGCTCCACATCGGGGCCCACCGCGCACAGGTTGCGCATGCGGCGCAGCACGTCCTCGGCCGCGCCCATATCGGGCACGCGGAAATCCACCACGCAGCGGCATTGCGCCGGGACCGTGTTGGTCACCGTGCCGCCGGCGATCGTGCCCACGCTCACCGTCACGCCACGGTCATAGTCGGTCATCGCCTCCAGCGCCAACACTTGATGCGCCATCTCGCGAATCGCGCTGCGGCCCTTTTCATGCTGCATGCCCGCGTGAGCCGGACGGCCCTTGACGTTCAGACGCAGCATGCCGGTACCTTTACGCGCCGTCACGCAGCTGCCGCCATCCGGACGCGCCGGTTCGCAAACCAAGCCATATTTGGCATTGGCAGCGTAGCGCTCGATCGACGCGCGCGAGGCGTGGCTGCCCGTCTCTTCGTCGGGCACCAGCAGGAAATCGATCGGCAATTGCGACGAACCGGGCTGGGCGAGCGTCGCCATGGCGCTCAAGGCCAGATAAATGCCGGCCTTCATGTCGTAGGTCCCCGGACCGTAAAGACGATCGCCCTCGATACGGCAGGGATTGTCCTGCAACGTGCCGATAGGATGCACCGTATCCAAGTGACCCAGCACCAGCACACCAGGCCGCGTGTCGTCGGCGGCACGGTTGGTGATATAGAGCAGCGGGCCCGTGGCGTCGCCCAACGACGTCACCTCCGTGCGCAGGCCAGCCGCGCGCGCATGCGCTTCGACCAGCGCGGCCATTTGCTTGATGCCCTCGGGCGAATTCGACGGCGACTCGCACAGCACCCAGGATTGGATGCCGGCGACCAGGGCTTCAGTTGACGGTAGCGCGGACATAGCGGTTTCCAGATTAGCGGTAATTAAACAAACTCAAGCAACGTGCTGACCGGCAAGCGCGGCCAATTCGGCCTCGCTGGGCAGCTTGCCTTCGAACCAAAGGCTCGCGCACGCCGCCGACATCACGCGCCCGTCATGGCCGATACCGGGCACGACTTCCAGCGTCCAGTTAAACGGCACGCCACGGCGCTCGGCTTCGCGACGACCGGCTTCGAAGTAGTTCTTCGCGCGGGCGAAACGATGCGGGCCTTGACGCAGCGCGGCGGGTTCGGACGGCAAGTTGGGGTCCGTGGTGGAGATATCCTGATCGCCTGCCAGGATCGTCATCGGAAACGCCAGCAGACGCACCAGATGCTCTTCGTTCAGACCCACACCGTCCAGGCCTTCCGGATACGGATGATCGAAGGTCGGTAGCGTGTACCAGCCCGGATTGCCGGCCGCGACCTTGCAGAACGGCTCGTGCGACTGACTGCTCATCAAGCGGTGTACGAACTGACCGCCGGCCGAATGGCCGAACAGGTGCGCCTTTTCGACCTCGGTGATGCCGGCGCGGCGCAGATCGGCAAACACTTTGCCAATCAGTGCATAGGTCCAGCCGTCCACGTGGCGCGGGTTGCCGCCGGGGCTGAAGACGCGGCCATTGTTATAGCTTTCCACGCCAGGCCAGATCTCATTCGAGAACGTAGGCGCCACGATCAGTACGTTGTGCTTGTCGGCCGCGGGAATCCAGAAATCGCGATAGTCGTCACCGTTACGCAGCACCCCGTGCTGCACAATCACGACCGGGCGATCCGGCGTATAGCCATAGGGGCGATACGTATTGAGCGTGAAAGGACGATCCGCATTGCGATCATCATCGACGTACGTGAAAGCATTGCGGCCCGCATGGCCAAGCTCAAGCGCGATGCGGTCTACGTTGGAGATTTCTTCTTTCATGGCGGATCAGTTGTTCAGGTGACAGGCCGACCAATGGTCGGGCGCGATTTCCCGCAGCTCGGGAACTTCTTCGCGGCAACGCGGCATGGCGTGCGGGCACCGCGGGTGGAACGTACATCCCGAGGGCGGATTCAAGGGCGAGGGAATTTCACCCTTGATCGGAGTGAACTTGCGCCCGCGCCGATCGACCTTCGGCACCTCGGCCAACAATGCCTGGGTATACGGATGATTGGCGCGCGTAAAGATCTCCGCGGCTGGCGCACGCTCGACGATCTTGCCTAAATACATGATGGCCACGCGGTCGGAGATATGTTTGACCACGCCCAGATCATGGCTGATGAACATGTACGTAAAGCCATGCTGCTCGCGCAGATCCATGAACAGGTTGATTACCTGCGCCTGAATCGACACGTCCAGCGCCGCCACGGGTTCATCGCAAACGAGGAACTTGGGCGAGACCATCAATGCGCGGGCGATCCCGATACGTTGACGTTGCCCGCCAGAGATCTGGTGCGGAAAGCGGTCGCGATACTCGCGGTCCAGGCCGACTTCCGAGAGCGCGCGATCGATACGGGCTTCGATTTCCGAACTCGGTGCCAGCTTGTGTACCTTCAGCGATTCGCCCAGGATCTGACGCAGGCGCTGACGCGGATTCAAGGACGCTTGCGGGTCCTGGAAAATCATCTGCACGCCCAGCGTATAGGCCAACAGCTCAGCGCCGCGCAAGTCTGCTGTCGATTTGCCCTGATAGAACATCTCGCCTTCGGACTGTCGATGCAGGCCCGCCACGACGCGGCCCAGTGTCGATTTGCCGCAGCCGGACTCGCCCACCAGACCCAACACTTCTCCACGCTGGATGGTCAGGTCCACGCCATTGACGGCATGGACGGTGCGACGATCAATGGGCCGGCCGCCCAGCGCCAGTATGCGCTGAGCGAGATCGGGATGTTGCTCGAAACGCTTGTGAACGTTGCGTAGCTCGATAACGGGGGTGTCTTGCTGGGTCATGCGGATGCGGTCTCGAGGGCGATGGGCACATAGCAGCGATAGCTACGCGAGCCTTCTTGAAGGGCAGCGGGGGCCTGTTCGGCGCAGCGCGGAATGGCGTTGGTGCAACGCGGGCGGAAGGCACAGCCGGCCGGGCGCCCCGTCAGGCTGGGCGCCATGCCGTTGATCTGGTGCAAGCGTTCACCTGGTTCCGAATTCGCGGGCATGGAATCGAGCAGCCCCTTGGTATAGGGGTGGCGCGGCGCGTCGAGTACTTCGTTTACCGGGCCGGCTTCCACGATGCGACCGGCATACATCACGGCCACATGATCGGCGAGCTCTGCCACCACGCCCAGATCGTGCGTGATCCAGATCAGCGCCGTATTGTGCTGACGGCAGATCTCCTGCATGCGATACAGAATCTGGCCTTGGATGGTTACATCCAACGCCGTGGTCGGTTCGTCGCAAATAATCAGGTCAGGGCGGTTCAACATGGCGATGGCAATCGCCACGCGCTGACGCATACCGCCGGAAAACTCATGCGGATAGCTGTCCAGACGCTTTTCCGGCGAGGGGATGCCGACCATCGCCAATGCTTCGCGGCAGCGCTCACGGGCCTGTGCCATCGGCACTTTCTCATGCGTCAGAATCGCTTCGATCATCTGTTCGCCGATGCGCAGCACCGGGTTCAGCGTCATGAGCGGATCCTGAAAGATCATGGCGATACGGTCGCCGCGCAGACGGCGCATGCCTTCTTCGTCGAGCTTACGCAGATCCTGTCCTTTGAACAGGATCTCGCCTTCGACGACTTCTCCCGGCGGGTCGATCAGACCCAGCAAGGAAAAGCCCGTCACGGATTTGCCCGAGCCCGATTCACCCACCAGGCCCAGAATTTCGCCACGGCGCACGGTCAGGTCCACGCCGTCGACCGCCGGCCATGCGCCGGCTTCGGTATGAAATGCGGTACGCAGGCCGCGTACCTCTAAGAGAATGTCGTTCATTAGCGTCGCGGATCCAGGGCTTCGCGCAGGCGGTCGCCCACGATGTTGATAGACAGGATCAAAAGCAGCAGTGCGATCCCCGGGAACATGCTGATCCAGTAATCGCCAGACAGCAGATACTGGAAGCCGTTGGCGATTAACAGACCCAGCGAAGGTTCGGTAATGGGCACGCCGACTCCGAGGAACGACAGGGTCGCTTCCAGCGAGATGGCGGTGGCGATCTGAATGGTCGCGAACACCATAACGGGCCCGATACAGTTAGGCAGCAGGTGGAACACCATGATGCGCCAGGAGGGGAATCCCAGGTTGGCGGCCGCCTCGACGTATTCCTTGCGGCGTTCTTGCAGCGCGCGGCCACGCATGATGCGGGCGTAATGCGCCCATTGCACCACCACCAGCGCCAGAATCACCTTATCCACGCCGCGTCCCATCATCGACAGCAGCACCAACGCCACCAGAATGGTCGGAAAGCCCAGGATGAAGTCGACGATACGCATGATCAGCGTATCGACAAAGCCGCCTACGTAAGCCGCGATCAATCCTGCCATGCTACCGATCGCGGTCGACAGCGCCACGGCGGACAGACCCACCAACAGGCTGATACGCAGACCATACAGAATCGCGCTCAACATGTCGCGGCCCTGGTCGTCCGTACCCAGCCAGTACATCATGCCGTCCATCGATTCCGAGTGCGGCGGCAGGCGACCATCCAACAGGTTCAGGTTGGCCAGATCATAGGGGTTCTGCGGCGCGAAAAACGGCGCCACCAGGACCAGCACCATCAAAATAGCCAGTGCAATGACCGAGCCTTTGACGGTGGGACGGCCCCGGAGTTTTTTGAGAATGCTGGCGCGACGCGGCGTGTTATCCAACGGCTGGATGGTGCGCGTGCGGCCGTTTTGAGTCGAATGAGCCATAGCGTTAGTGCGAAGGATTGACTAATTGCACACGCGGATCCAGCGCGGCATACATAATATCGACGATGAAGTTGACGATCACGAAGATCAGCGTCACCAGCATCACATAGGCCACCACCACCGGGCGGTCGAGTTGATACACACTGTCGATGAGCAGCTTGCCCATGCCCGGCCACGCGAACACCGTCTCGGTGATGGTGGAATAGGCGATCAGGCTGCCGAATTCCATCCCGACCACGGTCACGACCGGGATCAAGATATTGCGCAGGATGTGGCGGCGCACGATGCGTCCGGGCTTCACGCCCTTGGCGCGCGCGAACTTCACATATTCCTGGTTTTGCGCTTCCGACACGCCGGTGGCCGTCAGACGCAAGACCAGGGCGATATTCGCGAGAGCCAAGTTCAGCGCCGGCATGATCAGATGCGACCAACCATCGGCGGTCAGAATCGACAGGCGCACGCCGAATACGCTGACGGTATCGCCTCGGCCGGATGCCGGCAGCCAACCCAGCCACACCGCGAACAGCAGGATCAGCATCATGCCTTGCCAGAAGTTCGGCAGCGAAAAGCCCAGCACCGACGATCCCATGATGCCACGGCCCAGCGCGCGATCACGATACAGACCGGCCACCAGACCCAGCGGGATGCCGAAAATAACCGTCAGGCCAATGGCCACGACCACCAGCTCGAACGTGGCCGGCATGCGCTGCAAGATCAGTTCGATCGCCGGGATTCCATGCACGAAGGAATTGCCCAGATCGCCATGCAGCGCATTCCACAAGAAGGTGAAATACTGTTCCCAGATCGGCTGATCCAGGCCCAAACGCGCGATCGTGGCGGCGCGCGCTTCCGCCGAGGCTTCGGGGCTGACCAGCAGTTCGATGGGGTCCCCCACGGCATACACCGCGAAAAACACCACGACCGACACGGCCAGCAGGACAAACAGGCTTTGAATCAACCTGCGTAGGGTAAACAGAACCACGTTATGTGTTCCTCAGACTGAATAAAACTTCCACGAGGCGCATCTTGGCGGGTGGTCAACCGACGCCAGGATGCCTCGGTACGGTGGACGGCGCGGCGCGCTGCTGCGGCGCCGGGTAACTCCGCCCATGCGATGGTGCAGGCCGCAAGGGCGCGGCACCATCGGTGAGGCCCGCACTATACCAACTTGCTCATTTAGCGGATTTCACGGACGTGGCCAGAGTGTACTGGTCAGCGCGCCCTTCGTACGTCAATCCTTTGCGGAACGCCCAGATGCTGCTTTCAAAATGCAGCGGGATGCTGGGCAAGTCTTCGAGCGTCATCCTCAGGGCCTGCTGCAGCAGCGCGGCCCGTTTTACATCGTCAACGGTGGTGACCGCTTCACGGAAGACCTTGTCCAGCTCGGGGTTCGAATAGCGCCCATAGTTGCTGGTGCCCATGCCGAGTTCCGGCGCGAACGAGGTCACCCAATACTGCAGGAACGACGACGCCTCACCCGTTTCCGACGACCAGCCGCCCATGGGGACGCTGAATTCCAGCTTGGCGCGCTTGGGGAAATACACCGAGCGCGTCATGGCATCCACCTTCGCCTTGATGCCTACGCGCGACAGATACTGCGCCACGGCTTGGGTGATTTGCCCATCGTTGATGTAGCGATCATTGGTCGAGGACAGCGTCAGCTCGAAGCCATTCGGATAACCCGCTTCTGCCAGGAGCTTCTTGGCACCTTCGGGATCATAGGTCAGCTTAGGCGGATTCGGCAGCGTGCCGAACATGCCGTCGGGCAGGAACTGATTCGCCGGCATGGCCATGCCGTCCATGATGCGATCCACAATGGTCTGGCGATCAATCGCCATGCTGATCGCACGTCGCACGCGCACGTCTTGCAGCGGGTTCTTGCCATCTTCGGCCTTCACCAGCGGGCTGTTCTCGCGACCCACATCGAATTGGAAGTAGATCACGCGCACCGAGGGCGTGACCACATAGCCGTATCCTGGGGTGTTCTTGATGCGCTGCACATCGCGCGCGGCGGGGCTTTCGACCACGTCGAAATCGCCCGCCAGCAGGCCCGTCAGGCGCGGGCCGGCGTTGGGTACTGGCACGAACTTCACCTGCGTCCACTCGGGCCTTTCACCCCAGTACAAATCATTGCGTTCCAGCTCGATGCCGGTGCCTTTCACATACGACTTCAGCTTAAAGGGTCCCGTGCCGATGGTGACCTTGCCATGGTTGAAATCCACCACCTTGGGCCATGCGCCCGTCACGCCGCACTGCTTTTCCAGATCGAAGCTGATCGGCCCGTGCTCTGCGATGCCGCTCCACAGAATTCCCATGCGGGTCAGATCGTTGGGCAGCAGCGGATAGGGCTTATGCGTCTTGATGATGATCGTCTTGTCATCGGGCGTTTGCACATCGGCGAACTTCTTGACCACCGATGCATACGATCCGGCGATCGACTCCGGATTGTTCATCGCGCGACAGAACGTGAAGACCACATCCTGCGGCGTCAACGGCTCGCCGTTGGAGAACTTCACGCCGTCTTGCAGCTTGAATTCCCAGGTATTGTCGTCCAGCGTCTTCCACGACGAGGCCAGGCCCGGAATCAGGCTCATCTTGGCATCTTGCGCGACCAGGGTCTCGAAGATGTGCGCCGTCATCGCATTATTGGGCGTCGCCTGATGGTAATGCGGGTCCATAGCGGTCGGTTCGGAGGCCAATGCAATGGTTAACGGTTGCGCGTGAGCGCCCGCGGCGGCGCCGAGCAGCGTGGCCAAAGCGGCATAACGTAGGCGAGAGACGATCATAGTGAAGGCTCTGAGACGGTGAGATTGAAGGGAGGTCAACCAATCGGTTGGGCAAGCCGCATCACGGTCACGCCGGGACGGACATTCGCCAGGGACGGCATGATTAATACGCAGTTGTCATACGGGGTATAAAACGGTTCTTCGTCATTCCACCCCAGCAGCGTGCCGGCTTGCGGCAGTTTCTCCAGGCCACGCCAGGGCTGCGCGAAGCGCACATTGGCGCTTTTGGCGGCGATGGCCTCGGTGACGCGCAGGGCTTCCTGAGCCGGGGCATCGGGCGCGAACCAAGCTGCCGGTATGTCCTCGCGATCCACGGTGTCGGCCGCGATCAGGAAACGGGCCATCTGATCCAGCGCCACATCGCGCGCTTCGGGCGCTCCATGAAAGCCGCACTCGATCAAGAGCGAGCGCGTGCCGTTTTCGCCAGCCTCGCCAAAACGTCCATAGTCGCGCATACGTACTCCGGCGGCATGGCCGGCGTCGGCGATGATGTTGGCGGGCGTGCCCAGCTGCAAGGCGAATTCGATATTACGCGGCTGCACCCCTGTCAGCTGCAACGGCACATCCGAATTGCTCATCGAATGAAAATCCAGCAGCCAATCAGCTTGTTTAAGCCAGGGCAGCAACTCGGCGGCCCGACGGCGCTCTTGCGAGCTGGGGTCCGAGAGTTTGTCGTCGCTCCAGACGCGGTTCATGTCCTCGTCGACAAAGCGCGACGCGATATACGATTTAGGATCGAACCGGTCGAACGCGGCCAGATTACAGAAGGCCAAGGTCAGCGAGCCTCGGCGGGGACGCAGCCCGCTCGCCAGAAACGTCTTCAATGCCCACGCGCCGCACAACTCATTGCCGTGGATCAACGCCGTGAGCATCACGCGTTTGCCCGGCGCACCCGAATCGAAGTGCCAGACGCCTACGGTATCAGTATTGCCCGCTCGCTCGGCCGACAGATCGGGACAGGCAAGTTCAAACGGGCGTAGCACGGCAGGGGATTCAGTCGCTGACATAGAGGCTCGGTGGATGAAAAAACGAAGGTCGCCCAGCAAATGGCGGCGGTTTCACCGGACTTGATGCACAGTCCCGTGACGTTCACAGGCTGTTTCAACAGGAATTCGTCTGGCCACGCTTCGCGGCACGGCACGAATTGCACTGTGAAAAGCGGATTCTAGGAGGCACATACCTTTCTTAACAATTAGAATATTTGGGACGGGCTTTGCTTTCTTGGCAAAGCTCCTTTGATGGTGCCTGGCCAGAGCCGGCATCCTACGCACGATAAAAAGGGGGCCAGATCCGTGCAAGGCATAGCTCTGAAATACTTTATGGAGGTGGCCCAGGCCGGCAGTCTGAGCGGCGCATCCAAACGTCTGCACGTAGCGGTGTCGGCCATCAGTCGCCAGATCTCCGCCTTGGAACACGAGGTCGGTGCTGCGCTGTTCGAGCGTGCGCCGCGCGGCATGGTGCTTAGCGAAGCCGGGCATTTGCTGCTGGCGCACGCGCGCCGTACCCAGCTGGAATCCGATGAGGTGCTGCGGCAGATTTCTGCGTTGCAGGGCAAACCGCAGGACGAAATCCGCGTCGGCGCCTCGGAAGGCGCAGCCCAGGGTTTCTTGCCGGTCGTGATGGTGGATTTCCGAGCGCGCTTTCCGGGGACGCGCTTTTCGCTGCATGTCGTGACCCCGCCGGAGGCAGCGCGCGCAATCGCTCGCGGCGATATCGACGTCAGCGTGTCCTTTAACGTCGATCCGGTGCAGGGCGTGAAAGTCCTGCATTCCTGGCGTGCGCCTGTCTACGCGGTGATGCGCGCCGATCATCCGCTGGCTGCGCGCAGTTCGCTCGACGTGAAGGACGTGCTTCCGTATCCGCTGGCGCTGACTGACGACAACAGCACCGCTCGCCGATTGCTAAATCGCACCTGTGCGCTGGAAGGATTTGAACTGAACGCCGCGTTGGTGGCGGACTACTCACCGGCCCTGCACGGTTTTGTGCGGCATTCCGACGCCATCATGTTCGCCGGCTATATCTCGGTCGCCTGGCGCCTGGAGGAAGAAGGCATGGTCGCGATTCCCATCGCCAGTCCTGAGCTGCAGTCCCGCAATCTACAGATCCAGACCATGGAGGGCCGCCTGTTGCCTGAGAGCGTCATACGCTTTATCGATTACCTGAAAGCGGGCATCGACAAAATGGAGGCGGGGGCAACGTAGCCTGGGCTTTGCATGCCCTACGTTGCCCCCGCCTGACACGGAACTAGTCCGGTTTACTTCGCGTCCGTGGGTTTCACGGAGGTCGCCAGCGTGTACTGGTCGCGACGGCCTTCGTACTGCAGACCCTTGCGGTATGCCCAGATGCTGCTTTCAAAATGCAGCGGAATCAGCGGCATATTGTCCAGCGCGATCTGCGTGGCCTTTTCCAGCAACGGCTTACGCTTTTCCGGATCCACCGTCACGATGGCCTCTTCGTAGACCTTGTCGAACTCGGGGCTGGAGAAACCGCCGTAGTTGCTGGTGCCCAGGCTGCGCGCGGAATCCAGCGAAGCCACCCACAGTTGGAACAGTGCCGAGGCCTCGCCCGTTTCCGAGGGCCAGCCACCCATCGAGAAGCTGAACTCACGCTTGGCGCGCTTGGGGAAATAAATCGAGCCGGTCATCGCATCGACGTTGGTCTTGATGCCAATGCGCGACAGGTACTGCGCGACCGCTTGTGCCACCTGCCCATCGTTCACGTAACGGTTGTTGGTCGACGAAATCGTCAGTTCGAAGCCGTTGGGATAGCCGGCTTCGGCCAGCAGCTTCTTCGCGCCTTCCGGGTCATATTTCAGTTCGGGCGCATTCGGCAGAGCGCCGAACATGCCTTCGGGCATGAACTGATTTGCCGGCGTGGCCAGACCGTCCATGATGCGCTGGTTGATGGTCTTGCGATCGATCGCCATGCTGATCGCTTTACGCACACGCACGTCTTGCAGCGGGTTCTTGCCGTCGGAGCTCTTGACGAACGGGCTGGGGTTACGACCTACGTCCGGTTGGAAGAAAATCAGGCGGGTCGAGGGCGTGGCCACGTATTCGAACTTGTCGTTGTCTTTCAGGCGTGGCAGGTCACGTGCGGCCGGGTTTTCGATCACATCGAAGTCACCCGAGAGCAGGCCGGTCAGACGCGGGCCGGCGTTGGGCACCGGCACGAACTTCACCGTCTTCCATGCCGGCTTTTCGCCCCAGTAGTTTTCGTTGCGCTCGAGCTCGATACCCGTGCCCTTGACGTACGACTTCAGCGTGAAAGGCCCAGTGCCGATGGCGTCCTTGCCGTTGTTGAAATCCACCACGGTCGGCCATGCGCCGGTGACGCCGCAGCCTTCTTTAGGCGCGAACTTCAGCGGGCCGTGCTCGACGATGCCATTCCAGATAATGGGCAGCTGGCGGGCCAGTTCGGCCGGCATCAGCGGCAGGGGCTCGGAGGTTTTCAAGATGACCGTGTGATCGTCGGGCGTTTGCACGTCGCTCAACAGCTTGGTCAGCGTCATGTACGACTGCGACACGTTGGTTTCGTTATTCAACGTACGGCAGATCGAGAACAGCACGTCTTGCGAGGTGAAGGGCTCTCCGTTCGAGAACTTCACGCCTTCGCGCAGCTTCAGTTCCCAGGTGTTGTCGTCGAGGTTCTTCCACGACGTCGCCAGCCCCGGAATGAGTTCCATGTTGGCGTTGCGATTGATCAGCGAATCATAGACGTGCGCTGCGAACGCATCGTTCTGGGTTTGCTTGTGATAGTGCGGGTCGGCGGAGGTGGGCTCGGACGACAACGCGATCGTCAGAGATTGGGCCAGTACGGCCGGCGCGGCCGCGAGGCCCGCGCTGGCCAGCATCAGGGCCAGGGAATTACGGATTTTCATTGAGAGAGCTCCAATCGGCACATGGCTGACACGCGTTCGACGGGGCGCCGAGCGCAATGTTACCCATTGCAAGGGGCCGATTATCGGGACCGCTTTCACGCGTTGTCAATTCGCATCACTCTCTAGTGGCCGTTCCCCGGCCGGGAAAAAGGCGAAAAAAAGCGCCGCGACCCGATTGGGTGCGGCGCTTTGGGAAGCCTGCCATCGCGACACTCGCGCCAGCCTATCTCGGGCCCGGAGACGACAAAACAAGAGCTTAGTTCAGCGGACTGCATCGCCACATCTCGTGGCACGCGTGCGAAAACTCCTGCGTGGTCGCCGGCGGGGCCGGGGGTCAGCGGGCAGGCCGGATCGCCAGGCGCTTTTCAGCGCGAGGCGATCGCTACCCGGCTGATTACCACTGCGAGCCGGTGTAGTGGGCGCTGGCAGCGCGGGCGCGGTTCATTGCGTCGTGCACTTCGTCGATGTAGTCAACGACGGCCATCACGGCGCCGGCAACCGCGGTGCCGGCTTGCTTCAGCATCGCAAGCAGGTTGGTGTTCTTTTCGGTTTGCATCGCTTCGCGCAACAAGTCGCGTTCGAGTGCATCGGTCAGGCGGGCATTAGCGTTCAAGGTCATTCCAGTCATGGTGTTTCTCCAGTCCGTTTCGTCATGGGGTAAACCATTATAGGGATAACCCTAAGTGCAGTGCAACATAAACCTGTGGATAAGTTGTAACCCCTTTTAACCGTGGTGGTTTCGCAACTCGCGTATCGCATCCGCGAGTTCCCCCGCTGTCAGCCCGATCGGGCCTGTACCAGCGGCGACCAGCTTGTCGGCGGCGGCGCCGTGCAGCCAGACCGCGCCTGGGACGGCTTGCTCGAGCGGCACGTCTTGGGCGAGCAGACTGCCCAATAAACCCGCCAATACGTCGCCGGTGCCGGCCGTGGCCAGCCCTGGGTTGCCGCTATGGTTGATCCAGCACCGACCGGCCGGCTCACAAACGAGGCTGCCCGCGCCCTTTAGCACGACCCAGGCACCGAAACGGTTCGCCAGGGCCCGGGCGGCGTGCTGGCGATTAGCTTGGATCTCGCGCGGGGTACAGCCCAGCAAGCGTGCCGCTTCGGCGGGGTGGGGCGTCAATATCAACGGGCCGGATTCCCAGCCGTGAAGTTGCCCACTCGCGAGCTGGTTTAGGCCATCCGCATCTAGGACTAGCGGGCTGTTTCCGCGGACGCTGAGCAGCGTCTGCAAGGTCTGCTTTGCCTGGGCCGTCGTTCCCAAGCCGCAGCCCGCGACCCAGACATCGATGGGCACCGAGCCGTCAAACAACGCCGTGGCCGCCCGCAACATCAGCTCGGGTTGCATCGCATCATAGGGAACGGGGCATTCGGCACTCGCGAAGCCGACCAGGACTTTGCCTGCGCCGCTTTTCAATGCCGCACGCCCGGCCAGCAGAACCGCCCCCACCATGCCCGGGCCGCCGCCTACGATGGCAACTGTGCCAAAGGTGCCCTTATGCGAATCGGTGGGGCGTTTCGCGAACAGCGCGGGCAGTTCTTGCGGCCGGATGGCTGTCGGATGGATATCGGCCGTGGCTGCTAATGGGGGCTCGGTCGGGGAAGCGTCAAACATGTGGTCAATCCTGTGGCGGCGAAGGGCTCGCGCGGACGAACCCCATAAAGGCAACAATCACGCAACTATCCACTATATAGTGCCAGCAAGTCAGCTACTCTCTCGCGGAGCCATCTTTCATGACCGACACCTCGCTGGATCATTACGCCCGTTATCAGGCCCTGAAGTTGCGCCGCCATCCCGAAGGCGTTCTTGAAATCATCATGGGGCCGCGAGGCGGCGTGCCGGGTAAGCTGTCCACGGCAGACGCGAATCTACACCGTGAACTCGCCGATATCTGGCGCGATGTGGACACGGATCCGCATACCCGCGTGGTTGTGCTTCGCGGCGAAGGTAAAGGCTTTTCCGGTGGCGGTGATCTGGATCTGGTCGAGCAAATGGCGGATGACTTCGACGTGCGTGCACGCGTCTGGCGCGAAGCCCGCGATCTCGTCTACAACGTGATCAACTGCAATAAGCCGATCGTCTCTGCCATGCATGGCGCGGCCGTGGGCGCGGGTCTGGTCGCGGGGTTGCTGGCCGATATTTCGATCGCGTCGCGCGATGCCAGGATCATCGACGGTCATACCCGCCTGGGCGTCGCGGCGGGGGATCACGCCGCGATTATCTGGCCTTTATTGTGTGGCATGGCCAAGGCCAAGTATTACCTGCTCTTGTGCGAAACCGTCACGGGCGAGGAAGCCGAGCGCATCGGGTTGGTGTCGTTGTGCGTGGACGAAGCAGACCTTATCCCGCGTGCCTTCGAAGTGGCCGGCAAGCTCGCCCGGGGTTCGCAAACGGCAATACGCTGGACCAAATATGCGTTGAACAATTGGCTGCGCTTGGCTGGCCCCAGCTTCGACGCATCCTTGGCATTGGAATTCCTAGGTTTCTCCGGTCCGGATGTGCGAGAAGGCATCCAGTCGTTGCGGGAACGGCGCGCGCCGCAGTTTCCGCCGGGGTCACCTTTCTAACCGCACCGCGCTGGTTGGGGGCGCCGTACCGGCACCTCTTCCGGCTCGGAAAGTCCCCGTAGCAAACTCCCTCTGCGCCGCGGACGTAACGCGCTTGCATTCACGCGGTTGCGCTGCCTATAATTATTAACCGGTCGTCCGGTATTTAATTTTGCTGTCGCCTCTACGTTGCGCGAAGCCCTCACAGAATCTTTTCATGTCCGCTGATATCTCCCCTGCCAAGCGTCCGCGTGCGGGTCGCCCGCCCACGATGGCAGCGCCGCGCGAGCGCATTCTGGATGCGGCGGCGTTTCTGTTTGCCCGTTGCGGTTATGAAAACAGCTCGATCGCGGACCTGTCGGCTGCGCTGGGCGTTTCCAAGGCAGCCATCTATCACTACTTCCCGACTAAGCAGGCCATCTACGACGCCATTATTGTGGACGTGCTGGCCGGTTTGACGCAGACCGTTTCCGAGGCGGTGTCCCAGGCCTCATCGGCGCCGCAACGCCTGCGTGCTTTCATGCTCGCGCATGCACGGTATTTTGAAAGTCACCATGCGCACTTCGTCACCATGCTGATCGGATATTCCGGCATGGGCGTGGGCGATCGCAAGGATGCCGCGCGGCTGCGTGACGAATACGAACAGCTTTTGCGCGCCATCATCGCCGAGGGCATCGCGCAGGGCGAATTCCGCCCGGTCGATGTGGTGGCCACCGGTCGCGCCGTGCTGTCCATGCTGAATTGGATGGCGCGTTGGTACCGCCCTGACGGTCCGCAAAGCGCCGAGGCGATTGCAGCGACCTATTTCGATTTACTCATTGGGGGCATGAGCGTCAAATAGGTCTCACGCCCCGCTCAAACGCCCGTTTCTTAAACTCTTTGCCGCTAGACAGGTGCCCCATGGCTCTCGATACCGAAACCCTCACTTTGCTGCTTGATGCGGTCCGCCGCTTTGTCACCGAACGGCTGGTGCCCGCCGAGGACGCACTCGCACATACCGGTGAAATCCCCGAAGACATCGTCGCCGAAATGCGTGACCTGGGCTTGTTCGGTCTGTCCATCTCGCCCGACTATGGCGGCCTGGGCCTGACGATGGAAGAAGAGGTGCGCGTGGTGTTCGAGCTGGGTCAGACCTCGCCAGCTTTCCGCTCGCTGGCCGGCACCAACATCGGCATCGGCTCGCAATCCATCGTGCTGGCCGGCACCGACGAACAACGCAGCCGCTATCTGCCCAAGCTGGCCAGCGGCGAGCTGATCGGTTCGTTCGCGCTGACCGAACCCGACGCCGGGTCCGACGCGATGGCGCTGCGCACCACCGCGGTTCGCGATGGCGACCACTACATCATCAACGGCACCAAGCGCTATATCACCAATGCCCCCATCGCCGGATTGTTCTCCGTGATGGCTCGCACGGCGCCGGAACGCAAGGCCTCTTCGATTTCGTGCTTCCTGGTCGAAGCCGGCACGCCGGGCGTGACGCTGGGCAAGCCCGATAAGAAGATGGGCCAGGCCGGTGCGTTGACCTGCGACGTGATTTTCGAAAACTGCCGTGTGCCGGCATCCGCGCTTCTGGGCGGCGAGGAAGGCAATGGTTTCCGCACCGCGATGCGCGTGCTCGACAAGGGCCGCCTGCACATCTCGGCGCTGTGCGTGGGCATCGCCGAACGTCTGATTCGTGATGCCGTTCAATACGCCACGCAACGCAAACAGTTCGGCCAGCCCATTTCCGAATTCCAGCTCATCCAAGCCATGATCGCCGACAGCCAGGCCGAGTTGTACGCGGCGCGCTGCATGGTGCTGGACGCCGCGCGCAAACGCGATCGCGGTGAAAACACCACGCTCGAAGCCGCCTGCTGCAAGCTGTACGTCACCGAAATGGTGGGCCGTGTGGCCGACCGTGCTGTTCAAATTCACGGCGGCGCCGGCTATATCTCTGAATACGCGGTTGAACGCTTCTACCGCGACGTGCGTCTGTTCCGCATCTTCGAGGGCACCTCGCAGATCCAGCAGCTCGTGATCGCGCGCGAAACGATCAAGGCGTACTCCTGACCGCCGTCATGCCGGTGAGTGCGCCTGACCGGCATGTATCGAGGCGTCATGTGCGAAACGCGCACAATCACGTGCGCAAATCAAACGACGCCTCGCTTGCGGCTAGGGCTAATATCCCAAAGTTCTCCTGATCTTTTGCTCACGCACACTGTCTCACTTTGACCATGTCACAACGACCCGCTCCCTTGACCGGCATACGCGTTCTGGACCTGACGCGCGTCCTGGCCGGCCCCTGGTGCACCCAGAATCTCGCAGATCTCGGTGCTGAAGTCATCAAAATCGAACGTCCCGGCACGGGCGATGACACCCGCGCCTGGGGGCCTCCGTATCTCAAGGATGAGAACGGGGCCGACACGACCGAGGCGGCCTACTACCTCAGCGCCAACCGCAACAAGTATTCGGTCGCGCTCGACATCGCCACGCCGCGCGGCGCGGAAGTCGTGCGTCAGCTGGCGCGCCAAAGCGATATCTTCGTTGAGAACTTCAAGGTAGGCGGACTGCGCAAGTACGGTCTGGACTACGAAAGCCTCAAAGCGGAAAACCCTGGCTTGATCTATTGCTCGATCACGGGCTTTGGTCAGACGGGCCCGTATGCCAGCCGTCCGGGCTACGACTTCATGATTCAGGCCATGGGCGGCTTGATGAGCATCACCGGCGAGCGCGACGATCTGCCCGGCGGCGGTCCGCAAAAAGCGGGTGTCGCGGTGGCGGACCTGATGACCGGCATGTATTCCACTGTTGGAATTCTGGCCGCCTTGCATGAACGCAGCCGCAGTGGTCTGGGACAGCATATCGACATGGCGCTGCTGGATTGCCAGGTCGCGATGCTGGCCAACCAGAACCTGAACTACATGACCTCGGGCGTGGCACCACGCCGCGCGGGTAATGCGCACCAGAACCTCGTGCCGTATCAGGTATTCGCCTCGTCGGATGGCCACTTGATCGTCGCGGTCGGTAATGACAGCCAGTTCCGCAACTATTGCCGTGTCATCGGCATGCCCGAGCTCGCGCAAGACCCGCGGTTCTCGACGAACCCTGCGCGCGTCAAGAACCGCAATGAGCTGGTGCCGATTCTGGCCGCCCGCATGGCCGAAGGCGCGCGCGATCACTGGCTGGCCGAACTGGAGGCGGCGGGCGTACCCGCGGGCCCCATCAATACGCTCGATCAGGTCTACCAGGACCCGCATGTCCTGGCCCGCCAAATGCGCCGTGAATTACCGCACCCCACAGCGGGCAAGGCGCCTATTGCCGCCAGTCCGTTGAAGTTTTCGGATAGCCCCGTGCAGTACCGCCGTCCGGCACCCTTGCTCGGTGAACATACGCGCGAGGTGCTATCGCAGCGTCTCGGTCTGACGGACGCTGAGATCGAGGCCTTATCGGCCGGCAAATAATCCGCGAGCGACGTTACCGCGTGGGTGGCGAAGCGCTGAGGTAGCGTAGGGCAGCAATAACGGCCCTCAATCGCTATCGAGTGTTTCGCCATCTCGTGGGTCCGCTCAACGAACAGACAAAGCAAAAACATGGAGAAGATGTGATGACAGCCGATATCCAAACCCTAGCCGTTGTCGGCGCTGGTGCCATGGGCCGCGGCATTGCGCAGATCGCCGCGCAGGCTGGTCTGCAAGTGCGCCTTTACGATACCAACGCTGACGCCGTCGCCGCCGCGCGTGAATCGTTGCGCCAGCTCTGGGAAAAGCTCGCGCAAAAAGGCAAGCTCAGCGCTGCCGACGCCGATGCGGCGCTTGCGCGTGTTGTGCCCGCCGCGAGTCTGCAGGACCTCGCCGATGCACAGCTGGTGGTGGAAGCCATCATTGAACGCCTGGACATCAAGCGCGATCTGTTCAAGCAGCTCGAAGGCATTGTCGGTCCGGACTGCATACTGGCGTCTAACACATCATCTCTGTCTATCACCGCGATCGCTGCGGCATGCGAGCGCCCGCAGCGTGTCGCGGGATTCCATTTCTTTAACCCTGTTGCATTGATGAAGGTCGTCGAAGTCATCGACGGCCTGCGTAGTGACCCGGCAGTGGGCGACACGCTCGCGGCCCTGGCGCGCCGCATGGGCCACACGCCCGTGCGCGCCAAGGACATGCCGGGCTTTATCGTCAATCATGCCGGTCGCGGCATGAATATCGAAGGCCTGCGCGTCGCGCAGGAGTCGGTGGCATCCTTTGCACAGATCGATGCCATCATGCGCGAGCAAGCGGGTTTCCGCATGGGTCCGTTCGAGCTGCTGGACCTCACCGCGTTGGATGTGTCGCACCCGGTGATGGAGTCCATTTATCAGCAGTTCTACGACGAGCCACGCTTCCGTCCGTCGCCCATCACCGCCGTGCGACTGGCTGGTGGCCTGTTGGGTCGCAAATCCGGTGAGGGCTTCTATGCCTATCCGGAAGGCCAAAAGCAAACCCCCGCCGAGCCTGCCGTACCCGCCGCGAAAGCTGGCTTGCAGGTATGGGTGAGCCCGGCTCACGCAGAAGGCCATGCGCGCGCGACGCAACTGCTGCACACGTTGAACGCAAGTGTGGTCGAAGGCGCCACGCCACCCGTCGACGCGCTCATCATCGTCACGCCTTTTGGCGAAGACGTCTCCAGCAGTGTCTATGCACAAGGCCTGGATGCCACGCGTACCGTGGGTTTGGATACCTTGCATGCTTTTGCACCGGGCAAGCGTCGCACTTTGATGCTTTCACCCGCGACGCAGGCCGAATGGCGCGACGCAGCGCACGCCCTGCTCGCCGGTGACGGCGCGCCGGTCACCGTAATTCAGGACTCCGCGGGTTTTGTCGCACAACGCATGGTGGCGGCAATCGTCAACGTTGCCGCGGAAATCGCGCAACAAGGCATCGCCACGCCGTCCGACATCGATCGCGCCGTGACCTTGGGCCTGGGCTATCCCGCAGGTCCCTTGGCGATGGGCGATGCATTAGGGGGCGAGCGCATTTTGGAGATCTTGCGCAATCTGCAACGCGTGACCGGCGATATGCGCTATCGCCCGAGCCTGTGGTTGCAGCGTCGCGTGCAGCTTGGCCTGTCGCTCTTGGCAGAGCCATCCGCGTAAACGCGCCAGGCGCACACGCTGCTCACGACAATACCGCCGGCATGTCCGGCGGTATTTTTTGGAGGCATAAGAAAGGGGGCTGCGCCGCAATCCTGGCTATGCCCCCCCGACCGGCTCCGCTTTACTTCGCAGCGTCCACCATATACTGCACAGCGGCGCGGATCTCATCGTCCGAGGCGTTGGTGGCGCCACCCTTAGGCGGCATGGCGCCTTTACCTTGAATCGCCACCTTCACCATGGCATCCATGCCAGTTTCGATATAAGGCGCCCAGGCGGCTTTGTCGCCGAACTTCGGCGCACCGGCCACACCGGTGCCGTGGCAGGCGAAGCAGGTACTCTTATAAAGCTTCTCGCCGGCTGGATCGATGGCGGCTTGCTTATTCTCGGATTCGTCAGCCTTCACCGGTGCCGGCGCGGCGTTCGAGGGCGGCGCAGCCGCTACGGGTGCTGCGGGATCTTGTCCGGGTTTAGCCGCGGGCTGCGGGGCCTCGGTCTTGGCGGGTGTATCCGCATCCGGCGCGGGCGGTTCATCAAACGATCCGCCCGACTGGTTCGCCATGTAAACCACCGCGCGTGCGACTTCGTAGTCACTCAGCGCGGGGTTGCCGCCCTTCGGTGGCATGGCGCCCTTGCCGTGAATCGCGACGTTCAGCATGGATTCAAAGCCGCTCTTGATGAAGGGCGCCCAAGCAGCTTGATCGCCGACCTTTGGGGCGCCTGCCACGCCTGCCGCGTGGCAGGCCGTACAGACCGTTTGATAAACCTGTTCGCCGGTCTTGAAAACCTTGGGCGCGTTAGCGTCAACCAACTCAAAGCTTGCGACGGGCGCGATGCGTTTGCCGATGGCTTCTTGTGTGAGCGTATCAGAGCCTGCGCCGACCTTGGTGCCTGAGGCCACCATGTTGACCAGCAACAGAATGATGATGATGGGGAGGATAAAAGCCAGCACGACCGTTGTGATCAGCTGCTTAGGGGTTTTGATTGGCGGGGCGTGCTCTTCGTTGTGTTCCTGCTCGTTGCTCATATCCTATATCCTGCAAATCGGGTACCGGGGCGCCTGACGGCGGCAACTGACGACGAATCAACTACTACGCAAGGAATGGTCGCAAAGCAGGACCCACCTCGCAACAAACGCCCGATTATATTACGCGATGCGCGGCAAAACGGGGACGCCAACGGTATTGCGAATACAACGCCGCAAGAGGGCAAAAGTTAGGTACAATACCGCCTCTTTGCGCCCGTAGTTCAATGGATAGAATGAGAGTTTCCGAAGCTCTTGATACAGGTTCGATTCCTGTCGGGCGCGCCACCGAGCACCGTCGCGGTGGCTTCTATACGCGCTAATTGCTCATTTGCCACGTTCTGGCATTTCCCCTGCACTCAACAACGACGCCTTCAGCGTTTGATAGTGCGCCATCTCCGATACTGAATAAGCCGGATTGGACATAATAGGGTGCCACTGTCGCGACAGCGCGAACGAGAGTTCATAAACATCGGCAAACGCCGCGCGCAGCAGCGGGTTCTGGTGCACGAAATATTCTTCCAATGTACCCGTCGTCATGACAATCAACGTGCACAGCGCGCCCTGCAAATAGCGGCTTTCCTCTGTGCTAAATGCCACTTGAAAACGTCGTTCGATGGCTTTCGCGATCCGCACTGCCCAGGCCGCGTTGATCTGGTCACGTAAAACCAGCAGTTCGTTCATGCTCGACGCATAGTAAGAAAATGCCGCAAAGAACGCCGCATTCTTCTCGTAGTGCAGACAGTATCGCAAGTTGGTGTCGAATATCGCTCGGAAGAGATCCCGGTTGCCGCCGTCGCGCTGATCGTTGACGTTCCATGTCTCCAAGAACAACGCGAGCAGAACGTAAATCCCTTCGTTGGTATCGCGAAAGTAGTTGTAGAAGGTACCCCGGGATAAGCCCGTGTCATTCAGCAAATTCTCAACCGTGATCCGGCCCGTGGGCGATTGCTCTATACGCTCCGCGATTTTGCTGAGTATCAAATAGCGGGTCCGCTCCGCTTTACGCAAACGACGATTGACCGCGTGTGATTGCAACATGCCGACGAACGTCGCGGCGTCGTGTCGAACATCGTCTTCAGTAGGGGTTGTCGGGGCAATCGACGAATCGTCTTTCATGCGGACGTCCTGGGAACATGATCTCGGAAACAAGGCAGCAATATATATCCAAATTTAGACAAGATGTTCGGATAAAGCATGTGCTAGGCACCGCATACTAGCGAAAACCCCGAGGTGTCTTGCATTGACCAGAATAATAACTATACATACTATCCAGATCTGACTATGTGTATAGATTTTCTTGCCGACCAAAGGCGATGCGGGCAAACACGGCGATTCGGGTAGACCAATATGATGACCAAAGGCGCACGCGTCAGATTTCAGTCCGTATGCAAAAACTATGGCGATGTGCAGGCGCTGCGTGATTTTTCCTTGGACATCGGCGCGGGCGAATTTCTCACAATCCTCGGGTCGAGCGGATCGGGCAAGAGCACCGTGCTGAACGCTTTGGCGGGATTCTCTCCGGCGAGTTCTGGGGAGATCTACGTCAACGATCAACCCATCACCTATGCCCCGCCAGAAAAGCGCAACATTGGGATGGTGTTTCAGAACTACTCGCTCTTTCCGCACATGAATGTGCTGGAGAACGTGAGCTTTCCGCTGACGATGCGCAAAATGGACAAGCTCCAACGCGAAAAGCTCGCTCGCAAGGCGCTGGACATTGTTCGATTGGGCGACTTTGCCGCGCGTAAACCGAAAGAGCTCTCGGGCGGCCAGCAGCAACGCGTCGCGATTGCCCGCGCTATCGTGTTCTCTCCGTCGCTACTCTTGATGGATGAGCCGCTGGGTGCGTTGGATTTAAAGCTGCGTGAAGCCTTGCAGTTCGAAATCAAAGAGATCCAACATGAATTGAACTGCACCGTGATCTATGTGACGCACGACCAGCGTGAAGCGCTGGCCATGTCGAATCGGATCGCGGTGCTGCGAGCAGGCCAGATAGAGCAAGTCGGTACGCCTGCCGATATTTACGACAAGCCCTGTAATCGCTTCGTGGCGGACTTTATCGGCAATACCAACTTGCTAGCGATCGAGCCCACCGTGGGTGGCGGTATTCGCATTCCTGAGCTTGGCGTCGAACTGCCTGGCGCGACGACGACGCCCGCCGCATCCTTTGTCAGCATCCGGCCAGAGCGCTTTAGCCGCGTGCCACAACCTACCGGGGTTGCCGTGCAAGTGGTGCTGCAGGAAATGATCTTTCTGGGCGATGTCGTCGAATGCTCCGCGGCCACGGTCAGCGGACGGATTATCCACTTTAAAGAATCGCGCCTGGCTGGCGCGGACCGGCTCGAAAGAGGCCAAACCCTCTATTTATCCATCAATCCGGATGACTTGGTGTTCGTCAAGGACGCGTAGTGTGCCTGCATTGATGCCGTCGTTTCACTAGTTCTAGTCCCGAGGTCGCTTATGAAACTCAAACTCTACAGTCGGACATTGTCTTGCGGTGTTCTCGCCGCTATGGCGCTCGGTGCCGGCGTCTCTCATGCCGCCGATCCCGTTGTCTTTGCAAGCTATGGCGGTGTCTGGGCCGACACCATCAAAGAAGTCTGCGGCGTGCCTTTTGAGAAAGAAACCGGTATTCCGGTGCAGACCGTTGCCACCGACAACTCCATCGCGCAGATTCGCATCCAGCAAATGACCAAGAATGTTCAGTGGGATATCGCACCTACTGAAGGCGATGCAGTCGTAATAGCCACGGAGAACGACTGGCTGGAACCGCTGGACTGGAACTACATCGATCCGGACAAAAAAATCTCCGAGGTGGGTCGCATGCCCACTGCTATCGGGGCCGTGGCGTACTCGGTGGCGATTGCCTACCGCACGGATAAGGTCCCCGAAGGAAGAACGTTCTCGGGATGGAAGGATTTCTGGAACGTCAAAGACTTCCCCGGTCCGCGCTCCCTGCGCAACACACCGGTGGAAAATCTGGAATTCGCGCTGATTGCCGATGGCGTCGCCCCTGCGGAAGTCTACGAGGTGCTGGCGACCAAGGAAGGCCAGGATCGCGCGTTCAAGAAAATGGACGAGATCAAGGACCACATCACGGTATGGTGGGCCAGCGGTCAACAGCCGCCTCAAATGCTCGCAACGGGCAACGTTTACTACGCCACCACGTTCAACGGCCGCGTGGCGCCCCTCCAGGCCGAAGGCGTGCCCGTGGACATCAGTTGGGATGGCGCGGCAATCGAGATGAGCAACTACTCCATCCCGAAGCACGCAAAGAACAAAGAAGGCGCGCTGAAATTCATCAAGTTCTGCTGGAATGACCCCGAGCGTCTGGCGCAAATCGCCAAGAAGCTGCCGTACTCGAGCTTTAACGAGGAGATGTACCAGTACCTCGATCCCGAGTACGCCAAAAAGCTACCCACGCATCCCCAGAACGTAGACAAGCAGTTCAACTACAACGCTGAGTTCTGGGCGAAGAACCGCAAGCAGATCCAGGCGCGCTGGGATCGCTGGCGTATGAAGTAATCCCGCCCGCAAAACGAACCGGATAAGTCATTATGGGGAACACGTCCACTTCATTGCTACGGTCAAGCCCGGCGTGGCTGATGGTGCCTGCCTTGCTCGTCATGGCGGTGGGCTTTTTTATTCCGCTAGGCGAGGTCGCGCAATGGGCCTCGACGCTCGATCTATACACGCAATTTTTTGAGCCGGGAGACCCCTATCGACAGATCATGATCGACACGTTCACCCTGTCGATCGGTGTAGCCGTACTGACGGTTGCCTTGGCTTATCCGGTTGCCTTTTATTTGACGCGCATACAAGGAATCGCGCAAAAGCTCTTGCTGATCGCGATACTCACGCCGCTGTGGGTCAGCGTACTGATTCGTACCTATGGCTGGATCGTGGTGTTGGGTCGAACGGGCCTGGTCAATAGCTTTCTGCTGGCGATTCATGCGACGGATGAACCAGTACAGTTGCTCTATACGCGTTTCGCCGTGTATGTCGCGATGATACAGGTGCTCTTGCCGATTGCTGTGCTCATGCTCTATAGCGCCATGGCATCCATTAACGACACCTTCGTCAGGGCGGCGCGCAGTTTGGGCGCGAGTCCCTTCAACGCTTTTCGCCACGTATTTTTCCCAATGACGGCCAACGCTGTGGTTTCCAGCGCGATTCTCGTGTTCGTCTTGTCACTGGGGTTCTTCATTACGCCCGCGCTGGTGGGCGGCCCGAACGATGTGTTGATCTCTAACGTCATCCAGACCCAAGTCAATGAGACCATGGATTGGGAATTGGCCGCGACGCTCAGTGTCATACTGCTGGTCAGTGGCGCGGGATTGGTGGCCCTGCTCGTCACGCTCGTGCGCCGGGCGATGCAATCCGACCTCAGTGGAGGCGTGAAATGAGCCATACACGTTCCTCGCGGAATTGGCTGTTGCCCCTGTACGCCGCTTTCATCCTTCTGTACCTGCTGCTGCCGCTGATCATCGTCATTCCCATGTCGTTCAGCGACACGAGCTATCTGGCTTTTCCCCCAAAAGGGCTGACCTGGCACTGGTACGGCGAGTTTTTCAACTCTGCCGGGTGGATGAGTGCTATGTATCGCAGTTTGTATGTCGCCACCATGTCCGCGATCGTGGCGACCATCGTAGGCACGCTTAGCTCGCTGGTGTTGGCGCGTAGTCGGCGCCGCTGGAGCATCATGATGCGCTGGCTGTTTCTGGGGCCGCAAGTCGTGCCGGTCATCATATTGGCCTTGGGCGTATTGCTGCTCTTTACACGGCTGGAGCTGTATGGGTCGTATACCGGAATCATTATCGCGCACAGCACCCTGGCCCTGCCTTTCGTGATCACGGCCACCATCGGCGTGCTGCAACAGACCGGTGAGTCGATGGAGAAGACCGCCCGCGTGCTAGGCGCGTCGCCGTTCAAAGCGTTCTGGTACGTGACACTGCCCTGCATTGCTCCGTCCGTGTTTGCCGCATTCGTCTTCGCGTTTTTCGTGTCGTTCGACGAACTGGTGATTTCGCTGTTCGTGATGGCGCAGAACGAAACATTGCCCATGCGCATCTGGGCGGATGTTCGGCAAGATTTGTCTCCCGTCGTCGCCGTCGTGGCGACGCTCTTGATCATTGCGACGGCGCTGGTGCTCGTGCCCATCGAACTGTTGCGTCGCAAGAGCGCCCGCGCCGCGGGTTTAACCCCAGAATGATTTAGGTGTTCGAAATATCATGACTGTTACGTATGAGCGATTGATCGAGCAAGCTCGTCGCACTTCTGATTTCGCCAGCCTGTATGAACTAGGCATGCCCCGCACGGTATACGAGGTGCTTCGCTGGACCGCGCGGCAGAACGGCGATCGCGCGGCATGGGCATTCATTGACGAAGGAATCAGCAAAACGTGGAATGAGGTGCTGCAAGCGGTTGATAAAACGGCCAGCGCCCTCTTTCGAGCGGGGGTGAGACCGGCGTCGCATGTCGCGATCATGGTCAACAATATCGAGGCGTTTCCGCTATGTTGGCTGGCATTGGCCAAGATCGGCGCCACGATTGTTCCCATCAACACGGCCTATACCGAACGAGAAGTTGAACACGCGCTGACGCTCTCGGAAAGCCAGTTCATTGTTATCGAGAACGAATTCCTCCCGATATTCGAACAGGTGCAACACTCTCCCGTGGCCGCCGAGAACACATTGGTTGTGGGGGCAGCCGATGTGCGCGCGCCTTATCAATCCTGGGAACGGTTGTTAGAGCAGGCCGACGTGGCACCGATGCCGTGCGAGGTCTCGCCGGATTCGCTGTTGAACATTCAGTTCACGTCAGGCACGACAGGCTTTGCGAAGGGCTGCATGCTGACGCATGAATATTGGCTAGTGTTAGGCCTGGGTTCGTCCGTGCTCTTTGGCGACACCATGACCCGAATCTACATGGGTCAGAGCTTCTACTACATGGTCTCTCAGCGCTTGCTGATGAATGCAATGCTGATGGGCGCCGAGCTCATTATCCCGCGGCGTCCGGGTTCCAAGCGCTTTATGCCGGATGTCATCCAATACGAGTGCGATTACTGCTCCATGTTCGAGATGGCTTACAAGCAGGGTCTGCGCATCGAAGACAAGCGCAACCACTTAAAGCTCGCCACGATCTTCGGCTTTAACCAGGCGGCGGCGCAGAACTTCGAACAGGTGTTCGACACCCAGGTGCAAGAGTTCTACGGGATGACCGAAATCGGCGGCGCGCTGTATATGCCGCGCGATGTGCGCCCAACCGCCTATGCGTCGGGCACATGCGGCGTCGTTGCTCCATTTCGCCAAGTGCGTGTGTGCGATCCGGATGGCAATGAGCTGCCAGATGGAAAAGTCGGCGAACTATGCGTGCGGGGTCCCGGCATCATGCTGGCCTACTACCGAAACGAAGCCGCGACGGCCGACGTTTTCCATGGCGATTGGTTCCGTACGGGCGACCTTTTCGTCAAAGAGCCTAGCGGGCACTATCGCATTGTTGGTCGCAGCAAAGACATGGTTCGACGCAACGGCGAAAACATCCCCGCGCAAGAAGTCGAAGCCGTGATTCGTTCGTTGCCAGAGGTGAGTCAGGCCGCTGTCATTCCCGTCCCTGACGACTATTGCGGCGAAGAAGTCAAAGTCTACATTCAGCTCAACGATGGCGTAACGCAAGCGCAGTTGCCCGTCGAACGATTGATCGAGCACGCGCGCGCCAATATGGCGGCCTTCAAGGTCCCGCGTTATTACACGTACGTCGAACGATTCGAGTTGACGGATTCCCTGCGCGTGCGCAAGAAATCGCTGACCGAGGGCGTTGCCGACTTAAGACTGAACGCCTACGACGCCAAGGATCAGTGCTGGCGTTAAGCCCGGCGCGGCCGTATCGCAACCCTTACCGAGTGGACACATGGAAATTTTAAGAGACACCCAGGGCGCAGTGCGCATCCTTACGATCGCCAACGAACGCATTCACAATGCTTTTGGCGAAGGCATGGCACAGGCGCTGTTGGATGAGTTCGACGCAGCTGACGCCGATCCCGCGATCCGGGCGGTGGTCGTGACCGGCGCGGGGTGGGCGGCGTTTTCCACCGGCCATGACTTGCGTGAGATCGAGAGCGGCGCCTATCTGGAAACGGATCTGGGCGAAAAGCCGTTTCTGCGCCCACTGAGCATGAGCAAACCCGTGATCGCCGCGGTCAATGGCTATTGCTATGCAGCGGCTTTCATTCTGGCCCTGTCCTGCGATATCCGCGTGGCGAGCGAGAACGCGGAGTTCGGCTCTCCTGGCGCACGGCTAGGGATGCTGCCCGAGGGCGGTCAGCTATCGCGGCTTGCGACCTTGCTGCCACGGCCCGCCGCGTTGGAAATGATGATCACCGCCGCGCCGCTGACGGCGCAGGACGCCTACCGTCTGGGCTTTGTGTCACGCGTGGTTCCCAAAGGTCAGGCCTTGGATGCCGCGCTGAAGATGGCCTATCAGATCGCGGCCAATGCACCCGCGGTCGTTACCGCCATCAAAAAGGGCTTGCAGGCCTCTGACCCTACCGACTACGACGCGGCGCTCGAATATGAACACCGCGAAGCCCGGCGCCTGGAGAAGCGTGCCGACGCGAAAGAAGGCGTGAGAGCGTTCTTCGAAAAGCGCGCGCCCAACTTTACTGGTCAGTAACGCCATCCACCTGTTGCAGGAGCACAAACGATGTTCAAGGCTATTCTGGTAGAAAAGGATGACCAAGGCTACCGTGCCGGTTTGCACACGGTCGATCCCACCCGACTTCCCGAAGGCGAGGTTCTGGTGCGGGTGTCACACTCCACCGTGAATTACAAAGATGCGCTCGCCATCACCGGCCGTGCACCGGTGGTGCGTAGCTTTCCCATGGTGCCAGGTATCGATTTCGTGGGCACTGTGGAACAAAGCAGTGACCCGGACTTCAAGCCGGGCGATGCGGTGGTGCTCAATGGCTGGGGAGTAGGCGAAACCCATTGGGGCGGGTTGGCACAGTTTGCCCGCGTGAAAAGCCAGTGGCTCATTCGTCTGCCGGAGGGCTTGCAGCCGGAGCAGTCAATGGCGATCGGTACGGCCGGTTATACCGCCATGCTCTGCGTGATGGCATTGCAACGTCATGGTTTAACGCCGCAGTCCGGTGATATTCTGGTCACGGGCGCGGCGGGCGGTGTGGGCTCTATCGCTGTAGCATTGCTGTCGTCGTTGGGCTACCGGGTGGTCGCCTCCACGGGTCGTGCCGAAGAATCGAACTATCTGCAATCGCTGGGCGCGGCGGAGATCATCGATCGAAAAACCTTGAGCGAACCCGGCAAGCCTCTTGGTAAAGAGCGATGGGCGGGCGCCGTGGATAGCGTGGGCAGCCACACGCTGGCGAATGTCTGCGCGGGCACCCGTTACCGAGGCGTCGTCGCTGCCTGCGGACTGGCGCAAGGGATGGATTTTCCCGCCACCGTCGCCCCATTCATTCTGCGTAACGTCACCCTCGCCGGTATTGATAGCGTCATGTGTCCGACGCGGGACCGCCAGGAAGCGTGGAATCGTCTGGCCAAGGAGTTGGATATCAACAAGCTCGCGCTTATCGGTTCACGCACGATAGGCTTGAGCGACGTCGTGGCCGTCGCCGAGCAGCTGCTTGCTGGTCAGATCAGAGGCCGCCTCGTGGTCGACGTTAATCGCGACTAATGTGGACTGCGGGTTCTCGTCTAATAAGCCGAGAACCCACCATTGGCCGCGATGGCTTCGCCAGTGATCATGCGCGATTCATCGCTGGCCAAGAACAGCGCGATGTTGGCGATATCTACGGGATCGCCTTCACGGAAGGGATAGCGGGCCACTAGCTCCTCGGAGGCGGCTCCTCCCGCGTCCTGGTTCTGCAGAATCCGTTCCGTCCGAATGCGTCCCGCGCAGATGGCGTTGACGCGCACGCCTTGCTGCGCGTACTGCGCGGCCAAGGCCCGCGTTAAAGCAATTACCGCGCCCTTGGCCGCCGTATAGGCGTGGCCTCCAAACGTTCCTTTCAGACCAGCGCCCGACGACATATTGACCACCGTGCCACCACCGGCGGCGACGATCGCTGGAATGGCATGCCGGCAGCTCAGCATGGTGCCGTTCAGATCGAGTTGCAGCGTACGTTCCCACAACGCTAAATCGACTCGATCCACCGCGGTGTCGCCTTTGCGAGAGCCGCCGGCACAGTTGAACAGCACATCGATTTGCCCCAGTGACGCAACGGCATGGCCGACCGCGATCCGCATACTCTCGTCATTGGTGACATCGACGACAACCGCGACGGCACGCCCGCCGTTGGCAACAATCTCCCGGGCAAGGTGGTCAATGCCGTCGGCTTTCTGATCGAGCAGCGCGACCGCTGCCCCTTCCTGCGCAAACCGCAGCGCGGCGGCGCGGCCGATTCCTCCCGCAGCGCCAGTAATCAGCGCATGGCGCCTCGACAATCTGCCTCCCGCATTATGCGAAGCCTTATTCCTCTGCAATACGGGAGCATTCATCCTCGCTGCCTCACTGTCTCGGGTTACGACCGAACATCAGGGCCAGGCCGGCCCGCCGTGACGGGCCAGAAAGCTGCGCAGATCCGCCACGCAACGATCCGGCAGATATTCACAGACGCTATGCCTTTCGCCTTCATACACGATAATCTCCGCTTGCTTCAGATTGTCGCGCATGGGCTGGTAGGCATCCATTCCGCCGATACGGCCAGCCCCCGGGATCACTACCAGCGTTGGGCATGTGATGCGATGCAGCTGATCGCCCCATTCCTGCTGCGCCATGTAGCCGACAAAGCGCGCAATGTATGCCATATCATGATTGGATAGATCATCCAGAAACTGCTCGCACTGGGGCGTGCCCACCAGTTCGGGCGGAAAACGGTCGTCTATCGTATCTGCGAGGAACTGACGCAAGCCGATCTTCGAGACGCGCTCAATCCACGTAGAAGCCTGACTATTGCGCAGCCCCGGGGCCGAGCCGAACAGCGCCAGGCTCGCCACCCGGTGCGGATGTTGCATTGCCAGATGCTGGCCGACGTAGCCACCCGCCGAATTACCCGCAACGTGGACCACATCGCAGCCCAGATGATCGATCAAGGCCAGGATGTCGTCCGTCAGCACCTGCAGATCCAACGGCTTATCGGCAGGTGGCACTTCTGAGAGGCCATGGCCGCGCAGGTCGGCACGCACAACGCGGAAGTGTCGGGAAAGACCCGGCACCCAAGGCGAAAAGCGCCGCGCATTGGCCATGGCTCCGTGCAACAGCAGGAGGGTAGGTGCCTGACGCCACGGATCCGTGAAGTCATCCAGGTAGTAGCTCAGGCGCACGCCATTGCGCTCATAGTAGTACTGCATGTATGTCCCTTTGAAGTGTGTGCCTGGCTTGGCCGCGGGCCAAGCCGGGATCGAGGCAAGATCGACCGTCAGGCAAACGATGGGTTTAGGGCTTGAAGCGCCCTTACTCCAATCGGATATCGGCTTCTTTAACGAACTTCTTCCAGTCCTCGATCATTTGACGCATTTGCGCGGTGTGGGCCGCCTCGTCGTTGCCGATCAAGGTCAGACCCAGATCTTTGGTCCGCTGCTGCAAGGCGGGGTCGCGCAAAGCGTTGGTGAAGTATTCATTCAGCTTCACGACGGCTTGATCCGGTGTCTTGGCGGGTGCGTAAATACCCCAGTACGTGTCGGCATTCACGCCTTGAACGCCGCGTGAACCAAAGGTCGGCACCTCGGGCAGCAGCGGACTGGGCGTCTCGCCCGTAATTGCCAGCGCGCGCAGGCGGCCCGATTGAATATGCGGCAGGCCGGTGGTCGTGCCGCCAAAGTAGATCTGCACCTGCCCGCCCAGCAAGGCCTGCATTGCCGGCGCCACCCCTTGATAGGGCACATGCACAATATCGAGGCCGGTGGCGCGGCGGAACATCTCACCGGCCATGTGCGTGGATGTGCCGTAGCCGCCCGAGGCGAAATTCAGCGTGCCAGGTTTTTCTTTCGCTAACGCGATCAACTCTTCCAGGGTGTTAGCGGGCACCGACGGATGGACCAGTAGCACCAGCGGTGCGCGAGCCAGCATCGTCACGCCACGAAAGTCCTTTGCCGTGTCATAGGGCAGATCCTTCAAGAGCGATGGGTTGACCAGAATGGACAAATCGCCGCCGAGGACGGTGTATCCGTCCGGCGCGGACTGCACCACATTCGAGGTCCCGATGACCGAAGCGCCGCCCGGGCGATTGTCCACGATCACCGACTGGCCCGCCGCGTCCGCTACCGGTTTCTGCAACATGCGCACCAGCACGTCGGTGGTGCCACCGGCCGGGTAGGGCACCACGACTTTTATCGGTCGTTCCGGAAACGAGTCTGCCAGGGAGGGCGCCGTGGCTCCCACGGCGGTCGTTGCGAGTAGGGCTGCCAACAATCGTCTGATCTTCATATGGACCTCGTTCGAAAGGATCGTGTGCGCGTATTCTAGGGATGAGGCGACACTCGCGAATATGACCTACATTACAATTTGCGAACTCCCTCCCGCCATTGCTGTGATCGCGTCATGAGCCCGGCCCACAAATCGACCGTCCTTACGCCTTGCGATGCACCATTCGCATTGGAGTTGTTACGCGCGAACCCGTGTTTTGGCCAGATGACACCCGTGGTGCAAAGCGCTTTTGCCGATATCGCGCAGTGGCGGCGGCTTCAACATGGAGAACTGCTCGCGGGCCGGGGAACTCCCGCGCCCGGCGTCGCGCTTATTCTGAAGGGTGCCATCCATACCAGCTCTTATTCTGACGACGGCCATGAGTTCGCCTTGTCGATGCTGGAATTCGATGGGATTTGGGGCGTGGCCGCCGTGCTCGATGGCGAAGGGATGTTGCGCGATAGCCGGGCCTATCAAGAAACCGACCTATTACTGCTGCCGCGCGAGGAATTCATGACGATCGTCCGACGCGAGCCAGAGCTCTACGTGCATTTCGTCAAGTTGTTGTGCCGGCGCGTCCGCACAGCGCACGCCATCATAGACGAGTTGGCGCTGCGCAATCTGCCCCAGCGGCTGCCACGTCTGTTGGTGGCGTTGACCTCCGGACATGGTTGCACGGCCGAGGGCATTGCCGTGGCGCAAACCCAAGACGCGCTCGCGACGTTGTTGGGTGTCTCGCGCGCCGCCGTCAATCGAGAGCTTAAGCAGTTGGCCGGCTGTGGGCTGATTGCATTGGGATATGGCGAAATCTGGATCCGTGATCTCGACGGGTTAAAGCGCCGCTGGCAAGAGGCCTCCTGCGCGATTGTGGCGGATTAACCCGCAAACGCTTATGCCCATATCTCGGTTGCGGGCACCGCATTCGCTGGAGCTGCGGAAGTCAGACTCATTGCAGTTGCTGCAAAGGCGCGCCAGGCATTGCTCACATAGTTCGCAGTTCCAATACTGACGTTAGAGGCATGATCTCGCAATGCCTCTACCACGCTACCTGCCTCGGGCAACGGATTGCCAACGGTAGCCACGCCCGCTTGAACCAAAGAGGCGGCATATCCTGCTGTGTTGTACGCCATATTGCCGACGGCGCCCGCCGTGTTGTAGGCGACGTTTCCCACAGCCCCGGCCGCATTGTACGCCGCAGCCCCAACCGTCGTGGTGGCGTTGTACGCCGTGCTCAAGGCATATTCGGAAACTATCTGGCGTAGTGCTGTGGTGTCGCCGGATTGGAGAGCCGCACTGTCGTGCATTCCGCGCACCAATGCCACGTATTCCGGATTGTCCCGTTTGTTGAAGTCACCTTGGTCGATATAAGGTTTGAGATGAGCGATGGCCAACCGTACGGTGATCAGTGGGGTCGCTCGCGACACCCAGCTCTGTTCCTCCGGCACACCGTCGTTTGCATTGGTCGCTTGCTTGTCGACTTGCGCGAGCAGCAACTTTTCCAGGCTACCCCAACCGTACTCGGCAACATACGTGCCAATGATGTTAGCCGGGATCATGCCGTTATCTGAACGCAGCCGAGCTGCCAGCATGCTCGCCCCCAAGCTGAGTAACCCCTCGTCGAGACGATATCCGAGCATGGCGTAGCCATCCAGCTTCAACGGGATTTGTTTAAACAGAGCATCTAGCGCACCGGATACTCTTTCTTCATTCGTTTTATCCGGATTCGATACCAGTAAGTCCTTCGCCACCTTTAGCAAGTCAGCCAGGTTTTTAGCGTCTTCGTAGGTTTTCTTGGCCTGGGCTACTTCGTGCAAAGATGCGTCGACCTTTCGCGCTGTCATCTCTGCATCGGACGCGCTAGCCTGACCTGCTGATTCGTCGTCGGCATTCAAGTGTTTCACATCACCTTGGAACATCTCCTCCGCGCCCGCAAGATCACGATAAGCCAAGTCTGCCTGATGCTGCGCATAGTCCACGGTGAGGTCGAGCACTTTCGTGAGAAATTCCTCATCAATGAGTGCTTTGTTGGGTGTATACGCCAGGAGCGCCTTCGCACAGTTTGCTTCGTTGGTCAGATAGGAGTGCAGGCAGCCCGCAGCCAGCTTCAATTCGGGTGTTGCCGGTGCGGTGAGCCTCGGATTATCAATGCTCGCTCGGGTCAGCACGCGTTGCACAAGACTTGATGCCGTGCGGACACCCGCCAGGATGAGCTTGTCTTTAAAGCTCGACCCCAGTTTGTCCACGCCGGCCTGTGCCTCGATTTGAGCGTGGATCGCGTCCCAGCCGTGCTCTTTGATATATACGCCCATAAACTGCTGCAGAGCCTGCTTCCCTATGTACTCTTTCGCTAGCTCGGCTGCGAACGTCGGGACCGAGTTCAGCATGGAGGCGGGGATAACCTCATTGCTGGCTTGGTCACGCAAGGCGCATTGAACGAGGTGCTGTACGCTCTGCGAAAAAGCGGTGTCATCGTTGCTGAAGAGCACGTTGTTGGCATGGAGAACAAAATCTTCTCCGTCGATGCCAAGTGCAGCTTGTGCGCTGTGCTGAGACATTTCCAGGCCTAGTTGTGTGGCACGATGCAGCACATTTTCGGCGAGGGTATTGCGGTTGATACTGCCGCCGGTGATGCGGGAAACCAAGCTGTTTAACAGATCGGAAGACTCGAGAACGGCGAAGGCGGCGGCGTTGACTGCGAGGGCGGCGGAATGAGTGAGCGAAATATTCATCGTTTTCAAATAACTAGTTGCGACTGCGTGCGCTCGACAACGGACTGGGCTGATCAGCTCAGCGCTGGTATGACGACATTAGTTGCGAGCGTTCATCATCGTGGGCGCCATGCTGAGGGCCGCATGGGCAATTTTCTTTTCCCAATCGTCTAATAGCTCGGGCAGGTAGGCCGTCCACCGTATGGACTGATTGACCACTGACTCCAGCTGTTTTATGGCCGTCGCTGTATCGAGTTCACCAAGCGCTATCGTCTTAAACAAAATGATTTCTTCATTTTGCGGCGCAAAACCGAACATGCAGCCATCGGTCGCGGTGCCGAACATATGGGCTTGTAAGAGCATCGCGAAGAACGCGTCGCGCTGAACGGTTGGCGCGCGTCCAGCGATGCAATACACCTGCGCAACGGCTTGCGCCTTGTCGTACTCAATGTTGATGGTGACCCGATTGTCGAATTCGATAGAGCATGCCCCGGCCTTGACGGCGTCGGCCAGGTTCAAGCGCTGGTCTAGTTTCAAGGCTACAAGAAATTCTTCAAATTTCATGGTCACTCCACACGAAAAAGTTTGGGTTTCGGTGCAAGGGCCGAATCGCTAAGGCACATTCGGAGGCCCGACAATGTTGCGTGCTGCTACCGCCCAGTTAGTGACGACAGTAAGAGGGAGGTTCCGTGAGAGTGTGAATTTAAATATCATCGCTCGTGGCCGGCGTAACGCGTTTGCACTGCATGGCACGCATGATTGGAAACGCATCGGTGAGAACGTCGACTCAAGCGGGAGAAAGCACAGACCTTGCCGTCAGTCCGATACCCCTGGGAGCCCCCTGCGCATGTCAAGCTCAAGGCTTGCGCGGACGAGGCTGTGGCGACAAGATGTGGCGCCGCGTCGCCTCAGTTGATCGGCATCAATTTCGAATAAACGTCGAATAGATTCGAAACATGATGTTATTACCAATTTCATTGGCGATATATTAGTGATATTTTCGCGGTTCCAGAAAGAATAAGCGGCATTCGAGTGCTCTGGAGAAGCCAGGCTTCCCTTAACTTCCACCTCTGTTACGTTGAGCTTATTGTGCCAAGTCTTTCCTTTACGCAGCTACTCTCTGACCTAGGTCAGAAGCTTGGAATTCCCTCTCTGACGCCGACCGTCGAGGGGATCTGCCAGTTGGCTATAGACGGCCGACATCTGCTACAGATTGTCGATGTGAGCCGGCGTGGGCTGATTTTGTTGTCTTGCCCCGTTGGCCCCAGTACTGTGACCCCCGAGTTGGCAGTGCTGATGGCGCGCAGCAATTTTATGCAAGCGGCCGGCGGAGCGGTGGCTTGCACGGCACCTGATGGGAGACTGTTGCTTCAGCTTGGCGTAGCGGGGTCCTGCCCGCCAGAGACTGTTCTGTCGGCGATAGAGTCCTTGATCGACGAAGTGGAAAAATGGGAGGTCTCGCTGTCGCGTGTCCCGACCGCCCCGAGGCCGAGGCGGCGGGACGCACTGCTACACAGGCAACCCGCCTGAAAACGCGCTACGTGCTTCCCTTGGGAAGCGCTAGCCGGATTTCTGGATGACGCCTTTGACCGAATCCGAGAAGGACTTGATGATCGTACTCATCAGGTCGACAAACATATTGATCTGCTGAAGCTGCTGCTGAACTTGCAGCAGATCTACTGCCGTCATGCTATCGGAACCGCGCGCTTCGATGGATGACATGGTGCTTGCAAACTGGGCTTCTTTGGTCTGCAGGGCGCTGCCGAGCGTATTGTTGACCGAATTAACATTCAGGCCTCCAGTGATGGGTAGGGCCATGGCGTTCTCCTAACGTGAAACGCGTTTAACACGCGGGGAATAGAGTGAACCGGGCGGGAAATGATTTCCTTCCGGTTGGACTTCGGAGGCAACACTATCCAGTATCGTTATCGCGGCATCGATCGCATGAGCAAGTGCACGACCGGTCGCATAGGCATCGGGCCCGAGCCCCCGCCCTAATTCGGTATGCAAGCGCCCCGCTAGCGTATGCAGACGCGTCAAATGCGTATGACGCAGTGCCGCGCCCTCTGGTCCGCGAAGGCGGGCTTCCAGATCGGTGCGCGTGGTAGATAGCGGGGAGTCAGCTGTATTCGGCATCAGAATTATCGAGTGACTATGGCGCGACGAGGTCCGTCGAAAATCAAGCGTGTATCTTCTACAGCAATCAGCTGGTAACGCTTGTATGTGCCACCAACGAGTAGTTTGGTTCCGTCGCCGAGCACAATAAACGGCTGAGGTCCTCCGATCACGCTGCGTATTTGGAAGGGCACGCGGTCTGCGACTGTCGCCTCCGGTACGGCGCCGGCTTGAGCCACATTCCAGTAACGCTTGTTGAACGCTTCCATCACTTTGTCAAAGGCTGCATCCTGGGCGGCATCTAATTCGGGCGGCTGCACCTCCAGGTGGCCGGGCTGCCACGTTAGCTTCGCGCCCGATATGCCGATACTGCTCAATTGTTTGGCAAGCGCATCGCCCACGTCCTGGGCTAACTCGATGCCATTGCCTAACACCGTGAGCCCCGGTAGCTGTTCGCGCACGGCGTCGAGTGCCAGGGCGCGTTCCCTTGCATCCGAGGCGATGCCCACCACATCCATGCGCCCGTTGCCTTGGTATAGCGGATCATATTTAACGGAGAACCGCTGCAAGATGCCACGCGCCGTCAGAATCGCTTCGGATTCGAGGCTGATGCGTAGCGCTGGCATGGGCCAGATTTGCGACATGGCCGAGGCTACGGCCTCATACTGCTGTTTGTCGCGTACCCACCCGGAAACCGTCACCGTGCCCGTCTTCGACAGGGTGGCATGTACCGAGGAGCCTAGTCCCAGGCGTTCCAACGTCGCAGTAATTTGACCTAGAGATTGTTCGGACGTCGCGGAGCGCCCGGAGTCGTCAGCGGGCTCATCTCCTCCCGAAACGACGACCCAACCGATAAGCGCGAGAACCACCATGGCGATCGCGCCAAGCACCATCAAAGTCGGCCAGCCTTGCTGGCTGTCTCGCTTGAGGCCCGGTGGGATTATCGCCCTTTGATGGCGGTCATTCGGCGCGCTGGACGCTACAGCGTTCGATTGACGGTCCATGTCGTCCTGAGCGTCCAGATCTTCCCCGCCTTCGACAAATACCCATGGGGCGTCTTGGGGCGCGACGGTCACCCAGGCCTCCCCCAGGGGCACGGCCCGGTTCCACGGGATCAGCGTCTGGGACGCGCCAGCCTCCCCATCATCGGCTATAAGCATCCATCCGTTGGGCTGCAGGCGTATTTGCGCCGCATGGGGCGCAATACCGTCGTCGGCCAGGACAAGGTCACAACTGACATCAGCACCTACGGTTGCGCCATCCGCGACTGCACAGTGCGCTTCACGATGCAGGCCTTTTAATACGCGAAACTCGAAGGTGGGCGTCATGGTTTATGCGGCACGATAAAGATGAGGACTACAAATCAATACGCGCCAATGGCTGCACGTTAATTTCAGGAATGAGCTCTTGATAGGACAATACGGGTAAGTCGTAGAGATCTTGTTCGATCAGTTTGCGCACGTAGCGTCGGATATCCATCGAGGTGAGCAGCACGGGCTTTTGCGCGAGGGACGATAAATCACCCACCGTACGAACCAGACTTTCCACGATCGCCTTCGAGGTGCCAGGATCCAGCGCCAGGTAGCTGCCTGCCGAAGTTTGTCGGATGGAACCACGGATGGTCTCCTCGACGTTCGGGGCCAGGAGATAGGCCGGCAGAATATTCTGGCCGCTCGAGTACTTGTAGCTGATGTGGCGTTTCAGCGAGACGCGTACATACTCCGTCAACAACACGGAGTCCTTCTCTTTCTGGCCCCATTCGATCAGCGCCTCCAGGATGGTGCGCAGGTTTCGCACAGAGATATCCTCGGATACCAACCGCTGCAGGATTTCCGCGACTTTTTGTACGGGCATCACGCGCAGTGCTTCCTTGACCAAATCCGGGAAGCGGCTTTCCATCGCGTTAAAGAGGAAACGCGTTTCCTGTATGCCGATGAAGTCCGACGAGTACTTCTTCAGTACGAATGCCAGATGCCACGTCAATATCTGGTGCACGTCCATATAGGGGACGTTTGCGGATTTCAGGGCGGGAATCAACGCATTGCTGACCCATAGGGTCGCCACGTTCGGCAGAAACTTTTTGTCCGTTTCATAAGGGATCTGCAGGTTCTGCAGATTGGTTTCGGTTTCTCGCGCCAGCACGGCATCCGGACGCAGCCGTCCCTGGGATACGGGTATTTCTGCAAGCAGAATGTCGTAGCTCTCGTGCTCCAGCGACTCATTAAAACGTAGCTGAATACCGGGAAACGGCACGCCCATATCAAAATAGAGCGCGCGTCGGATTTTCAGCAGCGCGCTGTTTAACTCGTCCACATTAAAGTGAGTTTGCAACGACGCAGCAACATCGATCATGAGAGGCAGGGTGGGGGCAAATTCGCCTTTGCCTTCTTCTTCGCCACCGCTTTGCTTGGGTTGGCCATCCGCGGCCAGCGCTGGGATTTCAGTGATTTTGCCCGTTTTCGCATCGACCACCTTTCGGGTTCCCCGTAACAGGACGAACCCGATGGTCCCTACGACTGCCGCCAATGACAGGAAGGTCAGCGACGGCATGCCGGGGATCAACCCCATGCCCACCGCGATGGCCGCCGCAATCAGCAGTGCGCGCGGCTGTGCCAGCACTTGTGCGCCGATATCGCGGCCCACGTTCGATGGCCCGTCTCCCGTCTGCACGCGTGTCACGATGATGCCCGCACAGATCGCAATGAACAGTGCTGGGATCTGCGCGATCAAACCGTCGCCGATGGTGAGAATTGAATAAACCTGGACGGCTTCACCCGCTGACAGATCGCGCTGCATCGTGCCAATGAGTATGCCACCCAACAAATTGACGGCAACGATAATGATCCCGGCGATGGCATCGCCCTTGACGAATTTCATGGCGCCATCCATGGCGCCATAGAGCTGGCTTTCCTTTTCGACCAGCTGACGCCGGCGGCGTGCCTCGTTCATGTCGATCGTGCCGGCGCGTAGGTCGGCATCGATAGACATTTGTTTTCCTGGCATGGCATCCAGGGAAAACCGGGCCGCGACTTCCGCCACGCGCTCGGCGCCCTTGGTGATCACCACGAACTGCACAATGGTGAGGATCAAGAAAACCACTAGGCCGACGATCAAATTGCCACCGACGACGAAGTTTCCGAACGTCTCGATAATGTGCCCGGCGTCCCCCTGCAGCAGAATCAGGCGAGTCGTCGCGATCGAGATGCCCAACCGAAACAGCGTGGTGACCAACAAGACGGACGGAAACGACGAAAAGGCCAGCGGTGAAGGCAAATACATGGCCACCATCAGCAGGATGGCCGATATCGTCATATTGGTGCCGATCAGCACATCGACCAACGCGGTGGGTAGCGGCAAGATCATCATAAAGATGATCGAGACGATCAGTACCGCCAGGACAATATCATTGCGGCTGGTAGCGGCCGCGACAGCGCGATTCAGGACTTGTAGCATCGAGCAGCCTTAGGCCAAGGAGGAGGGGGCAGAAAAATTGAGTGACGCCGGATCCGGGCGGCGGGTTACGCTGGCAGCGCGGGCACGCAGATAAGCCCGCATGGCGGCTCGCGCTTCGACCTTACGGCCCAAGGCGTGCAACGCTTGCGAGCGGATGAGATGACAGGCTGCGTCGGACACGCCGTTGAGCGCGAGCTGGTCGAGCCGGGCCAACGCGGCCTCGGGTTTGCCGGCCTGTAGCAGGGACAACGCAAGCATGGTTTCTTCTTTCGGAGTCGAAACCCCTATTGCGTGCAAGGCCTGTAGCAGGACGACGGATTTCTCCGGCTGATGATGTTCGAGATGAATGTACGCGAGCAGACCTAGCAATTCGTGAGCATCATTCGTGAATGGCATGCAGGTGTCAGCCTTGGTATAGAGAGCTACGGTACATATGGGCTAGTTCGCGCAGTCCTATTTCTTCAGTAAGCAGCCGCACGGCACGCGTCAGGTGTTTTGCGTCGCCAGCATTGATACGTGTCTCTGCCCGCAATTGCTCTAGCGCGCTGCCTAGCGTGGCGTGAAAGCGCGCCGGCGTTAGTAACTCCGGATTGCTCACCGTGGGCTCGAGCGCGCTGTTCAGGTAGCAGGCTATATCAGGGGACTCCAGCAACTCGGACAACTGCGCCTTGACCGTCTGAGAAGGCGGGGGCAGCGACTGATGTTCCGGCCAGAAATCGCGGTGTTCCGTATCGCGGCGCAGATGGGTGACGCCCTCGATTCCTCGTTCCAACGCGAGCGCGTTTGTATATAGGTCTGTCATGGTAGATCTCGATCAAATTATGGGCGCCGTATATCGTCCAGCCACTCTGACACGCGACGTATCGCTGCATGCACGGAACGCGGTGAGCTCTGACGCGCGGATAACCTGGCGATGGCCAGCATGCGCAGTTCGTTGTCTTGCTCGCGTAGGACGGTTTGCACAGGTGGACCGGCCAAGCGTGTCACGTAGCTACGTGTCCACGCTCGCATCAGCCGTTGCGCTCCATCGTAGGGTACGGGGTCCGAGGCGTACACCAGCAGCCCGTCGCCCAGGACCTCCGCGCCGATGTGTCGGCCGCCTTCCAAGGGGAAAGCGAAGCGGCCATTTACCCCCAGCCTGAGCTGCGGCAGGCCCAACTGGTCGCCGAGTTGGCGGATAGCGGTTTCCCAGGCGTGCATCACAGTTCTTCTTGTACGGCTTCTTCGTAAGCAATCTGAACGGCTTCCAGGACGTTTGTTCGCGCGTCGTCGCTCAAGAACAATTGCACGGGCAGATCACGCACGATCCCTCGTACACCGTCCAGAAACGTAAGCCTTTCCGCCAGAGAGGCCACGCCGAATTCAGTCGGCATGCTGGAGAAAGTCTGCGGCCACAACGAGCTGGATTCCACGGTCTCGACGATTTTCTTCATGAGCTTTTCCTCGTCGAAGCCGGCTTGAACCTCTTTGGACAGGCGCGCACCCAGATTGCGACAGTTCTCCAGCACCGACACTGCCGACTGGACATGGAACATATTGCTGAGCAAAGCATGTAGCCACGGCTTACTAACGGAGGAACGCGTCGCAGACAGATCCAGGCCCAGGGCGGATGTCAGCGCCTTCAAGCCATCGGCAATGCGTTTAGTACCAAACGATTGCAGGGCCAGCGACAGCGTCTTCGCCAGTGTCGCATCGCCCAGTACTGCATCTACGCGGTTCTGGGCGACTTCCAGACGAACGACATTCTCATAGGCGGCCTGAAAATGCGTGATTTCGTTTGCTGTCTTACCGTAAGAGGCCGCAGCATCGATGGTGTTGATGTCGGCCCGGATCGAACGTCCCGCGCGTTGTTCCAGATCCGCGAGTGCATCGCCCAAGTCGGACAAGATCTCTTCGGACGCATTTTGCTGCCGGCCGCGCTGCAGAACATAGTGGTAGGCCAGATACTGAACCGACATCCGTTTCGCAAAATTCGCGATTTCGGTGCGCGGGTCGACATTACCAGAAAGAATGCGGGAGGCCAGTTCCTCCAGTCGTGCCTGCGCGTCATCTTCGCGCGCCTGGTCCATGTAGGAAAGCAGAGTTTCAATCTCGATGCCGATCGTCTGCTTTTCGCCGCGCACCTTGCGTTCGGAGTGAAGTTTGTCTTCAATCCGGTGTGCCATGTGCAGCGTGATCTCTTCAGCTGAATCCGTCAAAGAGAATTCGGGCAACGCCGCTGCAATGTTTGCTCCGGCTGGCGAGCGTACATCTCGCGTCAGGGCATCCGGATGGGATACGTCAGACATCAGGTCTGGTATACGCAGGGAACTCAATGGATCTCGTGTTTGCATGAGGCACCTTTGCCAAGCTAAAGACTTATTGGCTTACGTAGTAACCGGGGAAAAAAAATAGTTCCACCGATTTCTCGACGGAACCGAAAACCAGAACGAGTTACTTACGCCGTGTAGGACCAAATTACCACTGGGAGCATTTCTCCCACATTGAACAAAAGGAAAGAAAATGGGCACGATGCCAACTCTACCTGCTGGTGCGAATATTGACCCCACGGGCACCTTATATGACGGGGGAAGATCGATGGACCCCAATGCGCGACTCTCCGTAATCTGTTTTGGAACGCTTGGTCTGGTCGACGATCGTATGCAGACCCAGATGGACGAACTGCAGGCGAAGAATGTGCAGGCCACAAGGCTGAGGGAGGTTGTGAACGCGCTGAATGATTTGTTGGCGGCGTTTCCGACTGAAAATCCGCAGAGTAACGACGTACTCGCATTGCCGAAGAATCAATACCTCATTGACGCACTGAACGGCAAGCTGAGCGCGGCGGGAATTACGCTCACCTTGGAAAGCGAGGGCAAGATCACCCGCAGCAATGTGGAGACCGCGATTACCAAGGTGACTGGCTTGATGGATAGCAATACGACCATTCAGCAAAACGAAATGTTCAATCTGCAGTCGGTGTTCAGCAAACGCAATCAGATCTTTGAGCTGCTGAGCAATACGCTGAAGAAGGCCCTGGACACCATCGCCTCGATCATCAGAAACCTCTAATCCGTATCACGACCGAGTGCGCGGATGTGACGTTGTCGCTCACAGCGAAAAAATTGGGACGCAGGGAACTCCCGACGTGCCGATGTCACTTATGCGCACTGACCCTCAGTAAAGGCAATCTATGACAGTCACGACCAACCGTCAGGCGGACATCCAGCGCCAATCGGAAGCCTTGTTGCAGCAGGCGCGCGAAGCCATAAAGAATGTCGATGTTTTCCTGCGCGAACAAGGTATTGATCCGGAGAAATTCCGTGCGGCACTGCCCACATTAATGACTGACGAAATGTCTCAAGAGGCAGCGCAGATGTACGCCGATCTCAATCGAGAGGTCGAGCGGGAAGTCGCGCAGAACCGCCGAGAGCTCGGCCTGGATCCGGCGGCCCCCGCAGGCGGTAAAAAGCTTCCGCGTTCGACGGTGTAATCAAGATACCTGAAGGTGTCCCTCATGTCCGATACAAGTATGCACAGCGTCGATGACGAAGTGGCTGATTTAGGTCAGTCTGTCGTGAAGTTACTGCGATCAGGCGCGGCCTTTACCAGCGAGTCGCAGGCCGAGGAAAACGAGGCGATATATGCCGTGGGTCACGGTATGTACGAACAAGGTCGCTACGTTGAGGCCTTTAAGGTTTTCTCGTTGCTCGTTATCCGAAACCATCTGGAACCGCGGTACCTGTTCGCCTTGGGCGGCGCGTGCCAGATGTTGGGTAAGTACACCGAAGCCTTGCAGCACTATATGGCGGCAGCGATGGGGCTAGACGACGACCCGCTACCCATCTTCCATGCGGCGCAGTGCCTGATTGCAACTTCGCATGTCGATGAGGCGCGCGAGTCGCTTGAATTAGTCCTAGATATATGCCCTGAACACCAAACCTCACTGCGTAACCGCGCCCAAATGTTATTGGACGAATTACAGAATACGGGCGCTGCAGAAGGAGCTACTCATGAACACCATTAATACTAATTACAGTCCCACCACGCTGGACCACTATAACGATGTGTCCGGCAAATCCATCAACGGAGACAAGGTTGGCCACAACGCGACCCCGGTCTTTGATCCCGGTATGTTCCCCGACCGATTGCCCGGCGGGGACGTGGACGAAACGCTGACCGCGCCAGTTCCTTCCAAGGACTTGCAAACCACGGTGGACTCAATGAGCCGCGCGTTGATCTTGGTCACTGCGCAACAGGCCACCACGGATCTCTATGCCGTGATGCAGCTGATCGCGCAGACGGCGCAGGAGCAACGGAGTTCTTCGCGCGACATCCGAGAGGCAGATTATCGCGTTCAAGCCAATTTGCAAGTCGCGGCTGCTGATGAGATCCGCAAGGGCGCGAATGTGCGGCTCTGGGGAGCGATTACAGGGGGCGTCTTTCAGATCCTCGGCGGAGCGGCCGGTGTCGCCGGCGGATTTGCTGAAGAAAAATCAGGATGGGCAAGGGGCTTTTCCGGAGGCCACGATCTTTTAAACGCCTCAGGAAGATCGTTTCAAGGGATCATTGATTCATACGCTAGCGAACACGACGCAGAAAAAGCGGAATTGGAGGCAGCCGCCACGAGGCGTGGGCAGATGGGCAGCGAAGCCAATGAGACCATGGACCAGATGCTTCAGATGGTTCGAGACGCCCTCGAAAAGCTTCGGTCGATCGAATCCTCGCGTCAGGATACTGCTCGCGGTATCGCTCGTAACGTATGAACCAGGAGCACTGACATGAGCATCCGATCATCTTCACCGTCACTCGGAATAATCTCGGAGCTTCCATCGGGGGACGTGAACAGTACGTTGGCGGACGGTATATCGCAACGCGACATCGCGCGTGGCCCGTTTTCGGCTCAGAAGAACGCTCGCTATCTCGGCGAACCGAGTGGGCTCTCCGATGCCCCCCCTTTGCCGCCGGTGGGCACGGCAATCGACGATGGAGTTACCAATGCCCGCCGTGCGCCGGCGCTGTATATCCCTCAAGGTGGCATGTCGCCCATCGACGTCTTTACGCGTCTCTCGATCATGACGGCGGATTCGGCCAATGAGAGTGCGGAAGCCGTAAAGGCGAATGTCATGGTGACAAAAGAAAAGGTGGATCGAAACACTGCCACTCAGCTTGCCAAGCTACAGGAGGCGCAGGCGAAGGCGGCCGATGAGGAAAAGAGTAAGCGTACTGGCAAGATTTTCGGTTGGATAGGGAAGATCGCCGCATTCATAGGCGCGGCGGTTGCCGTGGTGGCCACGGCTGCGGCGACAGTTGCCACGGGCGGTGCGGCGTTGCCGTTCCTGTTGTTGTCCGTGGCGTCTTTGGGTGCCGCAACGTTATCGCTGGCCAACCAGGTTTCCCAGGAATTCGGCGGTCCTGAGATCAGCCTGAGTAACGGGCTTAGCAAGCTGACCATAGGCCTGCTCGAGGCTTGCGGCGCTAGTTCTGAAACGGCCCAGAAGATCAGCGATACGGTAGTGGGCATCGCCGGGCCGGTGTTGATGTTTTTCGAGCCCGATCAGGCCGGAGCGATGGCGAGTCGTTTTTGCGAGATTCTGGGCGTTAGCCCGGAAGTAACAAAATGGGTAGTTGCGGTAGCTGATGTTGTAGCGTCCGTCGCAGTGCTGGCCTTGAGCATCGTTGCTGCATTTGCATCCGGAGGAACGTCGTTAATGGGTCCCATATCGAAAACCATCAGTACGCTGGCCGGGGTTTTATCCGGAACAGCCGAAATTGCCCAGGGCGGGTCTTCCATTCATACGGCAATTCTCAGACGTGACGGCGATTTCATCCGCGCTGCCGTTGCGGAATTAAAGGCCGCGAATCTCACCTCCCAACGGCAGATGAAAAACGATCAGGAGATGCTGCAGTTCCTGATGCAAAGCGTGCAGGACGGAATGCAGTCGGCATCCGATGTCCTCAGAAACGTATTCGACAACCTTTCTCAAATCAGCAACAACATCGGCCGGCGTGAGACCGCCTGACCACGTAATGGGGTAAATCATGAGCACTACTGCAACGCAACGTTCCGCACCCGCTCAAGCGTTATACGAAGGCTTAGAAGAGCTGCCTTCCTCCAAACGCTTCACGCGCGAACAGCTCGAAACCATCTACGCCCTGGCGTACGCGCATCTGGCTCAAGGGCAATATGGTCAGGCCTTGCCGCTGCTGGCCTTCCTGGCACAGTACGGGCCGACAAAGCGCCAGTATTTGTATGGTCTCGCGCTCAGTCTGCAGATGCTCAATCATCTGGATGAGGCTATCGGCATGTATTCCCTGTGCGCCGTGCTGTATCCCGACGCGCATGAGGCCGTACAACGCATCGCGCAATGCCATGTGAGCGCGGGGCGTCCCGAGGCGGCCCGCCTTGCGTTGGGCGATCTGCTCGAAGAAGCCCGCGCCGCTGGCGACACTGGTCTGGAAGATAAGGTCCGCGGCATGCTGGATCGTATCGAATCCCATGCGGGCGGTTAAGGCGTACGGGAGACCTGCATGATCGATGCCCAGCCGGTGATCGCGTCAGCGGGTCCTGCGGAATTGGCGTTCGTGCTCGAGGCTGAAGACGCCAGATTGTTCACGGAGATCGGGTTCATCGCGGCGTATCAGGGCGACGTGGTGAACGCAGATGCCGTGTTCGATGGCCTTGCCCGCGTGCGCCCGGGCAGGGCATACCCCTGGGTAGGCAAAGCGCTGGCGCGTCTTTATGTGGGCCGCGCCGAGGAGGCAGCGCAATTTCTCGAACAGCAGATGCCCAAGATGGCGGATGAGGAAGAGGCGAATTTACTTCAAGCCTGGTGGGGATTGACCCTTCAGGTGTCCGGGCACGCCGCCAGGGCCAGAGCCCTGCTGGAACAGCTTGTGGATGGATCGGGGCCCGGCACCACGCTGGCGCGATCCTTGTTAGGCCTTAGCGAAGGAACTAAATGATGGATATCAGTAGTCTTGCTCACGCAGTCGTATCGTCACAGGGCACGAACGCTGTGGCGTCTGTATCGCCCTCGTCAGCCCCATCTGAGCTGGTGACTGAACGCTTCAACGCCATGATGAGCGCCGCGCCCGTACATACTGTTGCCACGACTGCTACGCCAGCTGGCGCAATGATAAGCACGGCAGCTTCCTCCGCATTGCAAGGGCAAGGACTCGGCCATCAGATTCTGGCAGGTCTGCAATCGGCCTCTTCGGGTTACTCGCAACGCTGGAAGGACATGGCGATAGGATTGGAACAGGTGGCGCGCCACCCTTCCGCTGCCAATATGCTCAAGGTGCAATCCGAGCTACTCCAAGCCTCCGTGCAGTATGAACTGGTAGGAAAGGCGATTTCGCGCAGTACCCAGAATATCGATACGCTGGTCAGGATGTCTTGATGCACACGACGATCGCTTGGTGTCCAGGGATGAATCGGATGTTTGGCACGTTGATGCGTACGGCGGTGTTCGGAATGCTGGTGATGCTCGCAGCCTGCGGATCGCGGCTCGAGCTTTTCTCCACAACGAACGAGAGCGAAGCCAATGAGGTGCTCTCGGTGTTGTTGGACTCGGGCATCAACGCGACTAAGTCCATTAGTAAAGCCGGCGTGTCGGTCGCAGTGGATAGCCGAGATGTGGCTCGCGCGCTAGACATCATGCGTAGCCGTGGCTTGCCGCGTGATCGCTTCGACGGCATGGGCCAGATTTTCCGTAAAGAAGGGCTGGTATCGTCGCCGCTAGAGGAAAGGGCGCGTTATATCTATGCGCTGTCTCAGGAGCTCGCCGGCACGTTGACACAGCTCGACGGCGTGGTCACGGCACGCGTGCACGTGGTGCTGCCTGAGCGCGGCAACGTGGGTGAAGCAGCGACGCCTTCGACCGCGGCGGTGTTTATTAAGCATCAGCTCGGCTACAACCTCGACGCGTTGCAGCCGCAAATTCGCAAGCTTGTGACACACTCCATTCCCGGGTTGACGGAAGACCGTGTTTCGGTTGCCTTGGTCGCCGCGCAACCGCTGCATTCCAATCCCGCCAGCGCGGCGGCGGTACGGCGGATACTCGGGTTGGAAGTGGCTGACGAATCGGTGGCCCCCCTGACTGTCGGGGCATCATTGCTGATTCTGCTCATCGTGGCGCTGGCGAGTCTGGTGGGGTACTTGCTTTGGAAGTCGGGCTGGCCGACCAAGCAGAAAGCGTTGGCTCGGGCTGCCACGTCAGCAAAACGTTCCGGGCAACCGGCCGAGCAGACCTTTGCGAATAACGGCGCGTCATGACGCCTGATCGTTGCTTGTCCTCCCGGATGCTGGAGTTCAATTTCCTACCGAGCTCCACCTTGCATCGCAGCCGGCATGACGTGTTCGCGCCGCCCGGCGTCGGGCGCGCGCTGTTGGACGCGCCCGCTTGGCGCGCATCCTGGCACCGTCATTGGTCGCGCAGCATATTGCGCGAGCTGGATGTTGATCCCGTTGATCATGGGGCGCATCGGGAGCTGGTGCTGGCCTTGTTGCGCGAAGACGCACTGGCGCAATTGGCGCGACGCATAGCGATGGTGTTGTGTGGCGCAACATTGCGGCAGACCATCAATGGCGATGCGTTGCGCGCATTGGAGTTGCGTCTTGGAAAGGACCTTTTGGCGTTCGCGCGGCGCGATGGCGTCCGGTATGTCCAGTACCTGCCAACGCCGGGCGAATTCGTGCTGCCGGGCACTGTCGAGGAAGTCGAGCGGTTAGGCCAATGCATTTTGCTGGCGAGCGCGAGCATGGCCGAGCCCGCGCTATTGCGTCGGTTCGAACTCAAGCTGCCCCTGGATATACGCGAAAGCGATTCACCTTTAACCGCGGGACAGGCCTGGCCGCTTTGTATAGCGGTATTGAAAGATATGGATCAAACATGGTGTTCCTGGTTCCCCGAAATCCTTTGACGCTGCCGCCGGTAGCGCCGTCGATTGATCCCGCCGTCCGCGTGCTGCGCGGCAGCGAACGCGTGGCTTGGGCGGATGCCCAGGCGCTTCTGGAAAACGCACAAGCGCAGGCCGATGCGATTGTGGCTGGCGCGCAGGCGGCCTATGACGCCGAGCGTGAAAGAGGGTATGCCGATGGACGGGAGGCGGCGCTACTGGATCAGGCCGAGAAGATGATCGAGACCGTTGGCCGCACGGTGGATTACTTCGCCGGCGTCGAAAACAAGATGGTCGAACTCGTGATGCAGGCGGTACGCAAAGTCGTGGACGGGTTCGATAGTCGAGAAACCGTCGTGACAGTCGTGAGAAACGCGCTGGCGGTCGTGCGCAATCAGAAGCACATGACGCTGCGCCTGCACCCCGACGAGGTCGACGTGGTGCGCGAGCGCGTCAACGAGTTGCTGGCCGCGTACCCCGGGGTGGGCTACCTCGACATCATCGGGGATGCCCGTCTCGCGCGCGGCGCCTGCATTCTGGAGAGCGAGATCGGGATGGTGGAGGCCAGTCTGGACGGGCAGATCGAGGCATTGCGTCGTTCCTTTCAACGCACGTTGGGCAGCCGGGTGTAGTGCGCCGGGACTATCGAGGATAACGTTGTGCGGCAACTGGATTACATCAGCGAGATGATGAGCTTGGCCCTACACGATGCGCCGACGTTGCGTATCAAGGGACGCGTCACGCAAGTGACCGGCACGATCATCAAGGCCGTCGTTCCCGCGGTGAAAGTCGGAGAGGTGTGCCTTCTGCGCAATCCCGGGGACGATTTCGAGATGAAGGGCGAGGTCGTGGGGCTGTCGCGCGATGCCGCGCTCTTGACGCCTATCGGCGATATGTTCGGCATTTCGACGGCGACCGAGGTGATTCCCACCGGGCGCACCCATATGGTTCCAGTAGGCCCCGGGTTGCTTGGCCGTGTCCTGGATGGCCTGGGCCGGCCGTTGGACGAAGCCGAGTTCGGGCCATTGGAAGCGAGCAAGTTCTATCCCGTTTACGCGGATGCCCCCGACCCCTTGAAGCGGCGCATCATCGAACGCCCGCTGGAACTCGGCGTACGGGCACTGGACGCCCTGCTGACTTGTGGGGAAGGTCAACGGTTGGGCATTTTCGCGGCGGCGGGTGGCGGGAAATCCACGCTGATGGGCATGCTAGTCAAAGGCGCCGCCGTCGATGTGACTGTCGTCGCATTGATCGGCGAACGCGGGCGCGAGGTCAGGGAGTTTCTTGAACATGAGCTCGGCCTGGAGGGACGCCGCAAAAGCGTCATTGTTTGCGCCACCAGCGACAAATCGTCAATGGAGCGTGCCAAAGCGGCCTATGTCGCAACGGCGATAGCCGAGTACTTCCGCGATCAGGGCATGCGAGTGCTGTTCCTGATGGATTCCGTCACGCGCTTTGCGCGCGCGCAACGCGAAATCGGCCTGGCGGCCGGTGAACCACCGACCCGCCGTGGCTACCCCCCCTCGGTATTCGCCACCTTACCCAAGCTCATGGAGCGCGTCGGAATGAACGAACACGGTTCCATCACCGCGCTCTATACCGTGCTGGTCGAAGGCGACGATATGACCGAGCCCGTGGCTGATGAAACCCGCTCCATCCTCGACGGCCACGTCGTGCTGTCGCGCAAGCTGGCGGCCGCCAATCACTATCCGGCCATCGACATCCTTGCTTCAACCAGTCGCGTCATGAACGCCGTCGTCACCGACACCCACAAGCGCGCCGCGGGCAGAATGCGCGAGCTGATGGCCAAGTATCAGGAAGTGGAACTGCTCGTAAAAATTGGGGAATACAAACGCGGCGGTGATGCGACAACCGACGAAGCCATCGACAAAAACGGCACGATTCTCGACTTCTTGCGACAACGCACCGATGAGCGATCGTCGCTGGAGGAAGCCGTCTCCACCATGCAAGCCATCACGGAGGTCGCTTAAAGATGTTCGACGAAATGCTTGCCATCAAACGCTTTCGCGAGCAGCAAGCCGAGCTGGCGCTGCTGCGTCAGCGGCAGCGCCGGGCAGAGGCCGAAGACAAAGTGGAAACGGCTCGCGTCAGCCTGGCGAAGTATCAGGACTGGGCCCAGGAACACGAACGCGCGCTGTTTCGCGAACTGTGTGAACGCATCGTGCGTCCCCGCGATATACAGGACGTCCTGGGCAAGGTGGCCGAGATGAAACTCGACGAAAGCCAATATGCCAGCGCATTGGAGGCCGCCCGCGAGACCTTGGAACAGGAGATCGTCACCCTGGGCGAACGTCGGGAGGAACATGTCCAGACCGTGCGCATGACGGGGAAGTTTCTTGAACTGGCGCAGTCGCACTGGGACGAGATGGCACAGCAAGAGAGCCGTAAGGAAGACGGAGAGCTCGAAGAGGTGGCCTCGTTGCTGTGGGAGCGTCCGGACTCCGATGACAACGGGGACGAAGCATGATCAAAGTAGACCGACCGCAGGGTGTGCTGCACGCGCTCTTTGAACTACGCCGTCGTTCGACGGACCTGGATCGCCCGGATGCATGGAGCACGCAGCAGCTCGAAGCCGATGCCGGCGCATTCGAACAGAAGCTCGCTCAACCCTTCAAGCACGACGACGACGAGGCATCCTCGGACGATGACGGCTCACGACGTCCCAGTCCGTTTGACCTCTTTCCCAAAATGCACACGAATACCGCATCCGACAGTCTCCCGATTCCCGCTCAAGCCGTGCCAGACATCGTGCGTGAAATTGTGCGCGAGGTGTACGTCTCTGATGACAATATCGCGGACCGTCGCGTCAGCGTGCGTCTGGCCGAGCATGTGTTGCCAGGCGTGATGTTGTCGATTCATGAGGATGAGGGCCGGGTCAATGTGGATTTCATGTGCAGCGCGGAACCCTCGCGCGCCTGTCTACGCGAGATCGCTCCGCGCTTGAGCACGGAGCTGGCGAATCAGCTCAATCGCGATACCCGCGTATGTGTCCGCAGCGAAGACCCCGAAGACCCAGACCCCTTTCATATAGATGGCTCGCCTACGCAAGCCAGCCCTGCAGGCGCCCCGCCTGTGAGTAAAGCGCAGGGGCAGCGAACGTGATGACAGACAACACCGTGTTGAACTTCTCTCCCGCCATTTTGCCGCGCATGAGCCTGACGGAATCACAGGCGCATAGCTTAATCGCGCGGCATGGCACCGCCCTGCAGATCCATATCCCGCCCGCGGATGTGATGGGTCGACTGCGTCCGACTGACGACATGGAGGACGTGCATGAGGCGTTGGACGACCCGCGTGTCCGGGATCCCTGGACGTTAGGATTCACGTCGGGATGGGCGGATTCTCTCGCCGAGCTGTGCCCTATCCGACGCGATCTGGAATGGGCGGGGGGGCGCCTGCGTCTGGCGCTATCGAATACAACGATTACTGCTTGGCTCAATGCCAGCCTGCCCGCGATCGCCCTGGACGAGATTGGCGATCCGCTGTTGGCCACGGCGGTCGAAACTTTACTCGACTACATTTTCTCGGCGTTGGATGCGGCGGCGACATGCGGACGGCCTCGCGTGTTGGAGGGCGACCCGGAGGACGTGCCGCTTGCGCATCAATGGACACTCACGGCACGGCACGGGGCCTCCGGGCAGCTTGCCTTCGCTTTGCTCGAGGCCGATACCTTGGGCTTATTGCTGCTTGCGAACCTGCTTAAACGCGCGCCGGCCGCGCGTAACGGTCTGGCGGAAGACGACATTCCGATTACGGTCTACGCGGACATCGGACGCACCGAGTTGGCGTTATCGGACTTGGAGAGCCTGCGTCCGCAGGACACTATTTTTATCGACGATTACCGGGTGACCTCGAATGGCGAACTATGGCTGCTCGCCAATGGGCAAGGTATACGCCTTCGGCCCCAAGGGGATTCTTATTGTGTCACGCAAGGTTGGACTTCCATGATGAATGATTTATTGGGTAATTCGCGGGGATTCGACGCCGACGACTTTCTGGATGATGAGCCATCCGCCGAGGCCAAGGCCGACGCCAGCTTTGACGTTGATGGGGTCCCTGTCGTGCTGTCCTTCTCTCTGGGAGAGCGTCAAGTGACGTTGGGCGAGCTGCGCCATCTGCAGCCGGGCGAGGTGTTCGACCTAACTCGACCATTGACAGGTGGACCCGTAATGGTGCGGGCTAACGGGCGACTGTTCGCGACGGGCGATATCGTGGACATCGATGGTCGTGTGGGCGTGACATTGCGCGCGCTCGGCGAGCCCGAAGTATGAGCGATCCGATCAGCCTCGCAATCGTCCTGGCGCTGCTCGCGCTGGTCCCGCTGACTGCGGTGATGACCACGTCGTTCTTGAAGATCGCGATTGTCTTGTCATTGGTGCGCAACGCATTGGGAGTGCAGCAAGTACCGCCCAATATGGCGTTATACGGCCTTGCTCTGGTCTTGTCGGCGTATGTGATGGCGCCCGTGATCCACGAGGTCAACACGGCGATGCGCGATCCCTTGGCGAGTCGTGCCACGCATGAGCCGTCCGAAGAAGCGCAGCATAAGCAGTTGATCGGAATTTTGCAGGCACTAGAGGCAGGTGTAGTGCCGATGCAGGATTTCATGCTACGCAATAGCAAACCCGAGCAGCGTGACTTTTTCATGCGCACCGCACAACGCCTGTGGGGCACGGACCGGGCGGAAGGCTTAAAAGAAAACAACCTATTTGTATTGGTGCCGGCGTTCCTGGTGTCGGAACTGACGGCGGCATTTCAGCTGGGATTTTTGCTTTATCTGCCCTTTATTGTGATCGATCTCATCGTTTCCAATATTTTGCTGGCGATGGGCATGATGATGGTTTCGCCAGTCACTATCTCGATGCCGTTGAAGCTATTTTTGTTTGTCATGGTGGACGGTTGGACGCGGCTCATTCAGGGCCTGGTCTTGTCTTATCGCTAAGCGGACGGTTGCACAAATATGGAAACCGTAGACATCGTTTCGTACATGACACAGACCCTTTATCTTGTGTTGTGGCTCTCTATGCCACCCATCGCCGTGGCCGCCATTGTGGGTACGCTTTTTTCATTATTTCAAGCGTTAACGCAGATTCAGGAGCAGACCCTGTCGTTCGCGGTGAAGCTGATCGCCGTATTCGTGACGATACTTTTTACTGCGCGCTGGCTAAGCGGCGAACTCTATAACTTCACGATTTCCGTGTTCGATGTGTTTCATCGGCTCTGACAGGTGCTGCAACCATGTCCGAAGGCGCCGTCTATACCGAAGCCCAGATGTTTCTGACGACACTGGCGTTGACACAGCCGCGCATTTTGGCCATGTGTGTGATGCTTCCCTTATTCACTCGGCAAGTCATGCCTGGCATGTTGCGTTACGGCATCTGCGCGGCGTTAGGGTTGATATTGGCGCCCGCGTTGTCACCGGAATACGCCGCGCTCGACCTGCAGGCACTGGATTTCCTGCTCATTATTGCCAAAGAAATTTTTATCGGCCTCGTACTGGGATGGATGGCGGCGATTCCATTTTGGATATTTGAGGCAGTGGGGTTTGTCATCGATAACCAACGTGGCGCCAGCATGGGCGCGATTCTTAATCCCGCGACGGGCAGCGATTCCTCGCCATTGGGCATTTTGTTCAATCAGGCTTATATCGTGTTTTTTCTTGTCAGCGGCGGCTTTGGTTTGACGCTGACGATGCTGTATGACAGCTTTCTTTTATGGGATCTTTGGCACTGGACACCTGCCTTACGCGCGGAAAGTGTGCCGTTGATGCTGGATCAGTTCTCCAAGCTGATGCGCATGACGCTGCTTTGGGCCTCGCCCGCCGTTATCGCGATGTTCCTCGCGGAGCTTGGACTGGCGCTGGCCAGCCGGTTCGCGCCGCAGTTGCAGGTGTTTTTTCTGGCCATGCCGATCAAGAGCGCCCTCGCGCTGCTGGTGCTGGTGCTGTATATGAGCACGCTATTCGAATATGCGTATGAGACCAATCAGGGAGTTTCATCGATCCTGCCGTTTTTGAATGATCAGTGGTGGTCTCCATGAGCGGCGAAAAGACCGAACAGCCAACTCATAAGCGATTGCGCGATTCGCGCAAAAAGGGCGACGTCGCCCATAGCAAGGACTTCACTCAGACGCTGCTCATTCTGGCGTTGTTCGGCTACATGATTTTCAATGCGGGCGATATTACCGAATCGCTCGGGCGTTTGATTCTGATTCCGGCAGACCTGACCTCGATGCCATTTCTTGATGCCTTGTCTACGGCGATGACGGCGGCATTACAAGAGGCGTTGACACTGGTATTGCCCTTTGTGTTGATCGTTTTACTTGTTGGAATGCTCAGCGAGTTCTTGCAGGTCGGGGTGGTCATTGCGTTCGAGAAGTTGAAACCCTCGGGCAAAAAGCTCAACGCCATCGCGAATCTGAAGAACATGTTCTCCAAGAAGAATCTGGTGGAGTCGCTGAAATCGCTGATCAAGGTGGTGTTCCTCACCACGTTGATTACGCTCGTGATTAAAAAAGACCTTCCTGAGTTGATGGCGATGCCGCGCGCAGGACTTGAAGCGTTGGGCGAGGCGATAGGCGCCCTGATGCTGACCTTGCTGCTGAACGTCGCGTTGGTCTACGTCATCATCGCGCTCGCCGATTTGGTCTGGCAGCGTAAACAGTACCGCAAGGGCTTGATGATGACCAAAGACGAAGTCAAGCGGGAATACAAAGAGTCCGAAGGCGACCCGCACATCAAGCACAAGCGCAAGCATTTGCACCAGGAAATGGCCATGCAAGGCGGCGCGCCGGCGCGTAAACCAACCGTGGTGATCACTAATCCCACGCACTTGGCCATCGCGCTTTATTACCAAAAAGGTGAGACGCCACTGCCCAAGGTCGTCGCAAAAGGCGAGGGTGTTAATGCGGAAAGAATTAAACGCGAGGCCCGCGAGGCCGGCGTGCCTGTGATGGAGAACGTGCCGCTTGCGCGTAGCTTGTGGCGTTCAACGGAGATCGATCAGTTCATTCCCAGCGAATTGATTGAACCCGTCGCGGAAGTATTGCTGTTAGTACAGAGATTGGCCCAAGAGCGGGAGGAGAAGTAATGAATCAGAGTATGCACCCAGTCATTGCCGATTATGTGGCGCGTCATGGCATCACAGTGCCCGAGCCTTTTCGCGGGCGGGTGACGGTCGTGGTCGACGAACGTTATCGCGTCCATCTGCAAGCCGCGGGCGAGAATGCGGTGGCGATGATATGCCGATTGGCGAGTTTGCCGGCTGGCGGCGCCACGCGTGACCAATGGCTTCTTAACGTGGGCAAGCTTGCCCTGGGTACCGTGAGCATGTGTCCCGCGTCGTGCGTGATCGACCCCAACGAAAAGGCGCTGTGGTTGCAGCACATCTTGACACCGGGTGAGGGGATCTCGCTGGACGAGTCCATGGGTCAGTTTGTTAATGCTTTGTCTTTCTGGACGGGCGCGTTGCCGCGTCAGGCCTAGTCCTATGCGGCATCAGGGGGGAGTGCACGTGTTCAAACATTCAATATTGGCTGGTGTGTTATCCATCGGATTACTCGGCACGGCGCTGGCCGCGCCCAACTGGCCTTTAGTGCCTTACAGCTATTACGCTAATCAAGAAGATCTACCGACGTTGCTGCGAGAATTCGCGGGCGGGTTTAGTCTGGCCTTGCAGATAGGCCCGAACGTGAAAGGCGTGGTCAACGGAAAATTCAATACGAATTCGCCCACCGAGTTTCTGAATCGGCTGGGCGGCGTGTATGGGTTTAATTGGTTCGTCCATTCCGGCACCTTGTTTGTCAGTCGTAGCGACGATATGCAGACGCGCACCATCGATTCGCAGGGCAGTTCGATCACCGCGATACGTGATGCACTGGAACAACTGGGCGTGTTGGATCCCCGGTTCGGCTGGGGCGAGCTAGCGGATCAGGGTATCGCGCTGGTCTCGGGCCCGCCCGCCTACGTGGCACTGGTCGAAAAGACGGTCAAGGCCCTGCCGATAGGTCCGGGCGGTCAGGAAGTCGCCGTCTTCAAGCTCAAACATGCATCCGTCAATGACCGCACGGTCACCTATCGCGACTCCACCATGGTGACGCCCGGGTTGGCGACAGTGCTGCGCAACCTCATTACCGGCGACAGTTCGGGGGTCGGAAATGAAACGCTGGTCACCATGGCGGCGCCCTTGCGAGAAAAGCCGCCCCTCGTATCTGTCGATTCCGAGTCGGCGAGAGAGTCGTCCGGGGTCGTCAGTTCTGCCGGCAAGGCTAGCCCGAGGTCTAGCGGCTTGCGACTGCGCGAGGCCACCGTTCAAGCCGATACACGCTTGAACGCCATCATCGTGCAAGATGTCCCCGAGCGTATCCCCGTCTACCGCGCGCTGATCGAGCAGCTCGACGTGCCGAGCACCTTGATCGAGATCGAGGCGATGATCGTCGATGTCAATTCGGAGCTAGTGCGGACCCTTGGCGTGAGTTGGGGGCTCTTATCGGGTGATGTCTCTGTTGGATATAACAACCTGACGGTCGCTCCCACCCGGGGGCTCTCACCCGCTGACGGCGTGCTGCCAGGCCTGGGTACGCTCGGGTTGAGCGTGGGCGATTCCTTGGTGGCACGGTTACGCGCTTTGCAGACGGAGGGCCAGGCCACGATCCTGTCGCAACCATCGATTCTGACCACGGACAACATGGGCGCCGTGATCGATCTTTCAGACACGTTTTACGTGCAGACCAGCGGCGAGCGCGTTGCAACCGTGACACCCATCACTGCGGGCACATCGCTTCGAGTTACGCCCCGATATATCGGCGCCTCGGAAGGCATGCGCGTGGAGTTGACGGTCGACATCGAGGACGGCCGAATCCAGGATGAAATCCTCGAGAAGCTGCCGACAGTCAGAAAGAGTACGATCAGTACCCTGGCCGTCGTCGCGAATGACCAGACACTGCTAATCGGCGGCTATAACAGCACGCAAGACAGCAATAAAACCGAGAAAGTGCCTTTTCTTGGCGATATTCCGTTCTTGGGGGCGCTATTTTCGCATCGTTCAAAAACGCTGCAACGTCGAGAACGCCTGTTCCTCCTGCGCCCGCGCGTGGTTGCCATCAATGGCAAGCCTGTTGTGCAACCTTTGATTCCAGAGACGCCTGTCTTCTTGGACGCGACATGGAACGACACCCATCCTTTGATGGGGGGGAGGTGGCTAGAGCGTGCTGATACTGGATCGACACGCTTGCGCCGCTGGACGGCGACGCGTCAGCCAACGGCCAAGGCGACGCCGATCGATGTAGCGGACTATTTTTCCAAGGACAGTCCTTTCTGACGTAGTTTCTCCCGTAGGGCGATACGCGCCCGCGATAAGCGGCTGCGTATCGTGCCTATGGGGACAGTCAGGAGGGTCGCAGCTTCTTCGTATGACAGCTCGTCGAAGCCGACGAGCAGCAGGATCTCGCGCATGTTTTCGGGCAGCTCACTGATCGATTCTTCGAGTAGTGCAATGGTCTGGTTTTGCTCGAAAGTTTCTTCGGGCGACAGGTCGGGAGACGACTGGATGTCTAATGCTGACTCGCTCACGAATTCGTGGCGACGCTCTGGGGCACGCGACAGGTAGTTGCGCACCAGATTGAGGGCGATACCGTAGAGCCACGAAGACAGTTGCGACTCCCCCCGAAACGCCTTATAAGAAGCAGCCGCTTCGACAAATGCCTGCTGCGCGAGCTCTTCGGCTTCGGTGGCGTTGCCGATGTGCTTCATGATGAATCGCTGCAGGCGGTCGGAATGCTTGATGACCAGCGCGCGTAACAGTTCCGAGTCGCTTTGCTCGCCGGAAACGGCGCTCGACGAATCGTCCATAGGAATGGCGCCAGACGAGTCTGCAGCGCTGAGAGTAGTCCTGGAGTTGCACATAGCATCGAGACAATCCGTCAAACAGTGCGAGTTGGTTATATTATTTAATATAATCTCAAAATAAATCCCAGATATGTTTTCCAATTGTTACTGCGCAACATTTTGACGGGCTTTGGGCGCGCAATCAGACCAGTCCTGCTGTTTGGAAGCGACAAGCAACGACGGAAGGCATGCACCGGCGTTCCAGGCATGCCTTGAGGAGGAAAGAGGAGGGCGCGCCCATCAGGCGCAAGTGGGGCGTGATTGCTTAGTGCAGATCAGTGTTGGATGCCGGACTGAAGCAGTTCGCGTAGCCATTGCGCCGCAGTTTGCAAGGACACCGGGCTGCCGCCTGCTCGTGCCGCTGCCTCGAACCGCGTTTCCATGGCGTTATCCAAGGCGGCCCGCTGCGCGGCGCTGAGCGTGGCAGGGTTTACCTGACAATCTTTACACGCTTGGCGGAACACTGGGGTATCGGCCACCGCAGAGGCGCTCAGCCGGGAGAGGAAATCTACGCCGGTCATAGCATCTTTGGCGGTCTTTGCCATATCCACCGCAGACATCACGACTCGCGCGGAAATAGGCTTGCCGGGCGCAGGCTGCAGTCCGAGCTGGCGGGAGACGGCGCTGGCAATACCGGCGCCATAGACCTGCGCCAGTGCCTGGGTGAACATGGATGTGGTATCGACGTCTGGTTCAAGCCAGGCCACGCTACGGCCATTTGGCGTTTTTCCCCAACTCAATACCTGACGCTGTTTGCCGTCGATGTTTACGTAGAGATCTTGCCCGTCCTTGGCCGCTTCGGTGTAGGTCTCCAGCGAAGGCACAGGTGACAAGGGGCTGACCGGAGAAAAATTCATACTGCCTTAGATACAGGTGGAGTGAGTCGGAAGCAAGCAAATACACATAAGCGATACCGCATAAGTAACCCCTCACCCAGACTAGTTCCAAGCACTTATTCTGCTGGCACAAACCTAGTAAATCAGTAAGTGTAGAAGTTTATATGAAACTTTCGTTTTCATTGCAGATCGACGCGTGGGGTCCCCGGTGTATCGTGTGAAAACAATTCGTCGGCCGCGAATAGGGCTTCTACCGGGGGGTCAAAGCCGATCAGCCGGGCGGTCTGCAGGTTGATGGCGAGTTTGGACGGATCGATCCACACCTGACTCAAGCTGCGCGGTTTGGCGCCGTTGAGGATGTGTGCGATGGTCCTGGCGTAGAAGCGGCCGACGTAGGAGGCGTCAGCTTCGGCCACGCTCAGCAGAATCCCTTGCTGGACTTGCCCCGACCCGAGCATGGAGAAGCTGGGTACGGCAGCGTGGCTCAGGATCTCCGCCACGGCACGGACGGATGTGGGCGTCACGCCCCGGTGCACGGTGACATAGGCTGCGTCGATATTAGGGGCCAACCGGCGATAGCAGTCTAAAACGCCCCGCGTTGCCTCGGATTGAGGCACGCCGTTCGAAGGCGTGTGGCAGGCGATGACCGAAAAGCCCGCTTCGCGCGCGATCTCGTGAACCGCGTCCACCCCGCCATAAAGTCGGCCTTCCGGGCTGTCTTCATAGACAATGCCCAAGCGTTTAAACGGATAGATGTCATGGAACAGGCGGATCTGGCGCTGATAGCGTTGTGGCTCGACGCGGGCATGAAGATTGTCCAGCCCGCTGTCCTCAACTGAACGGATGATTTTCGCCGCCACCGCGTCGCTGGTCGACGCCACAATCGTGGGAACCGGCGCCTGCAATGCAGCCATGTCTTGTCCTGCCCAAGTCCCCATGGCGAGAATCAGGTCCAGATCGGCTTGCTTGGCGAGCCTTTCGGCGATGGCCCGACGAACGGCGGGCCGCTGCTGCGGGTCGGCGTGGCTGGGCTGCCACCACGCGTCGGTCACGAATTCCAGATACTCGCTGCGGGTATGGGTCACCAAAAACTGCCAAAGCTCCGCGCTGTCCAGATATGGCGGAATTTCGATTGTGGACAGCCACCCGAGTTGTGCCAAGCCCTGCACGATCGCGCGTAGCGTACGCGGGTATTCGCTATAGTCGCCGCTATCGACATAGCCGATGCGCCACTTTTTCCCATCGGGGCGGCGGGTGGGGCGCAAACCGGCATCCTCCGAGGCCGGGGATTCGGCCACGACGCTGCTGGCAGCCGATTTGGCGGCTACGGATGCCGACGTGGCAGGCATTGCAGGACCGGCTCGCTCCGGCGGAGCTGAATTACAGAGGCTGGCCACTACCCAAAGGGCTGCGGCACAGGCGGCGCGTCTCAAAACAGGTTTCATGTGCGCTGAACCACGAGGAGCGTGATGTCGTCGGCTTGGTCGGCGCCATCTGTGAAGGCATCGGTGTCCGCCAACAGCGTGTCGATTAACAGTGAGCCACGCCGCGATGAACTCGCGAGGGCTTGAACCAGTCGTTCGTCGCCGAATTGTTCGCCTTGGCGGTTCATGCTTTCCGTCACGCCGTCGGTATAGCCGACCAGGGTATCGCCGGGCAGCAATGTCGACTGATAAGTGATGTATTCGTTGTCGGCTTGCACCCCGCAAGCCGGCCCGCTGCGGCCGCACAAGGCGCGCACGACGCCGCATTCCGTCAAGACATAAGGTTCGAGATGACCCGCGTTGACCCAGATGAGGCTGCCGTCTTGCACATCGAGCACGCCGAGCAGCAGGGTGACGAACATCATGCTGGGATTGTTCTCGGCTAATCGGTCGTTGACTTTCTGCACGATGCGAGCGGGATGGCTTTCGTCCTCCGCTGCGGCGCGGATGAGCGTGCGGGTGATGGCCATGAACAGCGCGGCGGGTACGCCTTTGTCGGAGACATCACCTATGACGAAGCAGAGCTTGCCGTCCGGCAGGCTGAAGTAGTCATAAAGGTCGCCGCCGACCTCTTTGGCCGGGCGCATGTGCGCGTGCAGGTCGATATGCTGCCGCTGTGCCTCGTCTGGCGGAGGGGGTAATAAAGCGAGCTGAATCGACCGCGCGACATTCAGTTCGCTTTCAAAACGCTCGCGGACGGTGGTTTCATGCATGAGCTGCGTGATGTTGTCGCGCAGCTTGCTATCCATGTACAGAAACGCTTCAGCGAGGCGTCCGACTTCATCTCTATGCAGTGTCGGCAGTCTGGCGATATGTCGCGGCACGGCGGTTTTTGGCTGCAGGGCCTGCTCGGGCAGTTGCCGTGCGAACGCCGTAAGGCGTCGGAGAGGGCGCACGAGATGGACGGAGAAAAACCAGGCAATGAGCAGGGCGATCATCAACATGATGCCGAATGTCGCCGCCTGACTTCGTAGCAGTACATGTGCGGGGGTACTCAGGTCCTGCTCTGGAACGGCCGCGATGATTTTCCAACGCAATGGGGCGTAGTACACACTCTCGACCTGCCATACGTCGGCGCCGTCGGTGACTTGTACCGCGTGCAACTCCCGGCGCGGAGCAATGAGCCGTTGGCGCAACGTTTGGCCGTTGTCGGTACGCCCGTCCAGCAGCTGCGCATGCGCATCGGGTGGCCGCGCAATAAAGCGGCCGTCCTCGGCCATGATGAAGACGAAGCCGGAATGAATGAGTTTCAGGGGCAACAGGCTCTTGCGCACTGACTCTTCCATTTCGGTGCGATGGTCTTTGATTTGCTCGACGACATCGGCTGCGCTGTCGCTCACGGCATACACCCATTGCCAGGGCCGGAAGTAACCGAAGTACGCGTATCGCGCGTGATCATCGTCGGTCGGAGAGGTGCTGGCACCGTCGCGATTTTCAGGGTCCTCGGGCGCTGAAGGCCGGCGATAAATAGCGAAGCTGTAGCCGGTGTCGCGACTTTCCGCGCGCACGGACTCTGCCAACAGCCGGTTTTTATAATCGCGCAGTTTCGAGAGGCTGCGACCAATCATGGGAGTGCTGCCGCTGGCAAGCACGATATCGTCGTGATCAAAGACAAAAGCATAGCGGTCGTCATCGAAATGCAGTTGGTTGATCCAATCACGCGCCATGTCTTGGGCCGCGGCTTCGGTGATGATCCCGCGATCAACGAGCGAGGCATAAGACTGCAGGGTGGTTTCGATGATCTCGCCGGTTTGCAAGAGCTGTCGTCGTCCGTTTCGGACAATCGCGATTTTGGTATCGAGCATGGTGGACCAGCGCGCGGCCAGTTCATGCCGGACCAGTTGCAAGACATTGGTGATCGCGTGCTGAACGCTGGTCACGACGGTGTCGGTGACATTTCGCCGCGACGTCAACATGACCGTCACTGCCACCGCAACCAGAATAGAGGTCACCATGACAAAAATTTTGTTATGGAGCGACTGAAACGGCATGAAGGCGGCGAAGAGAGTCCAATCAGCGCACGGCGCAGCGACCGCGTCGTTACGCTGTAGTTCGTGAGGTCCGTCGGCACAGCGCTGCACCGGCAGAAGGGCGAATTCGGGCGGGCACCGTCCGTGAAAGGTGCCCAGCGTAGTGGGTAACAGCTAGTCGGAATTAGTTCCGGATATAGGTCCGGTTTTTTTTGCCCGCGCGATCATCCGCAGGCAGTTATGGCCCGCTCGGCGTGAGTAGGCGATGGTCGATAGGTAATGGCGCATCAGTCGAAGACCATGGCCGCCCACGCGTGCCTGCTCCAAAGACGTGGCCAGCGACGGCAGGGGCGTTTGAGTCGGATCGAAGGGATGGCCGTTGTCTATCACCTCAATTTGCACATGGGTAGACCGCGAGAGGCAACGCAGCACGATCTTGGGTGTTGCGATCTGCGTGTCGGGATTCTGTTTAGCGTTGTGTGAAGACGGATGGATAAAGGCATACGAAACAATATTCGCCAAGACTTCATCCACACTAATCGACAAGGAAAATTTTAATTCCGCGGACCATTTTTCCCGTTCACCGATGGCATCTAACCACTGTATCGCTAGCCTCACCGAATTTTGATCGGCGGGTAATTGCAACCTATCAACTTGCGTGACATGTTGGCGTATCATTCGTTCCATATTGATAGCTATGTTGGCTTAATTAGGCGGGCGATGCGATGGATTTAGTGATCGATAAAGTCGATGACGTAGTGTTAGTTTCTGTCGGAGGACAGATGAACAGCGGCAACGCGTCCGCCATAGAGGCCGATCTTATTTCGCAAGTAGAGCGAGGTGAGCGCAGGATGGTGCTCGACCTGGCCATGCTCGGATATATTTCCAGTGCCGGGCTGCGCGTGGTTTTGCTGTTGGCCAAGCGTCTAAAGCAGGAAAAAGGCAAGCTTGTGCTATGCGGATTGCAATCGCGCGTACGCGAGGTTTTTGAGATCAGCGGTTTTCTCACGATTCTCACGGTCGTGGATACGCGCGAGGAGGCGCTGCGGCTGGCCAGCGCGTAATCCGATGCCAGCAAGGGGTGGCATCGGCGGGGCGTTGTTCTGGCTCGCCACGTCAACCGGTCGCCTATTTCGCCGCCCAGGCGGCTCCAACATGTGAACGCATCGGCGTATCGGGTCGTTTTCACTGGTCATGATGGTTGGGAACGTACAGAGATAGAACGAGTTTCGCCGCGTGCGACCGGTGTAGGTAACTTTGCGGCGTGCCGGGTTCCATATGTAGGGACGTGCCAAAGGCTTGGCCGCGGAGCGAAGTGGACCCCCGCGTAGCTGCGTATCGGGCCCCAAAATGTAACTCTTGAACACGGAACTGCACTTCTATTGCAAAAAATGGAACTGCACGTGTTTTACGGTTACTCAAGCGAGAAGTTTTATTCCAAAAACGTTCTTGCAGGTGGCAGGCCAGCGCCATTGCCACGCAAAGGGGGGCCTTATGATGACCGTTGATTCGTACAGCGAGCTCAAACAATACGTGGGATCAGTGCCTCGGGCCGGGACAGAGGAGACGCGGGATGCCGCCGCCGCGATACGGGCGCAGGCGCAACTGATGGTATGTGTCTATGCCAAGGACGCGGCCGGCATCAAGGCCATCTTCGCCGAAACCGGGGCGCCAGACTTAATCGAGAGCTTGCGTTCACCCCGATACTTCCCGATCCACGCGGCTGTGGCTTCAGGGCACTCAGGCGTCCTGAGAGCGTTGGTGGATGCGCTTCCCACCGACGTGCTGGACCTCAAGGACGAGACCACTCGCACGCCGCTGATGTGCGCGGCCGAACAGGGTCTGAGCGCCGCCGTGCATACACTGTTAGCCGGCCATGCCAGTGTGGATGTCACGGATCGCGCGGGCTATAGCGCATTGATGTGGGCGGCTGCCGCAGGGCATGCCGATACGGTGAAGGTGTTGCTAGGTTATGAGGTGTGCGAACGCAGCCCCGAGAGCGACCACCCGGTGGGCATAGACCGCCGGGATCAGCACGGCAATACGGCGTTGATTCTGGCGGTCCGAGCCGGACATTACGAGGTCGTCGAGGTGCTTATCGCACGGGGTGCCGATGTCAATGCGGCGAACATGCGTGGTGAGCGTGCACTGTCTATCGCCATTGCGCTTGGCCGCCACCGGATGGTCCGATTGCTGTGCGATCGGCAGGAGCTGGACCTCAATGCGATGGACCCCAAGGGGGTGACTCCACTTATGCAGGCGGCTGACTACGCCTCTGCTACCTATGATTCCTCTATCCTGAATCTGCTTCTCAAACGCAGCATTCGTACCGAGATGCGCGACCACGATGGCCATACCGCGGTACTGCGCATGGCCCACCATGGTTCCGACATCGCCCTCGAGTGTCTGCTGGCAGGTGGCGCGAGCCCTGACGCATTGGATCCCACCGGGTGCGGCGCGGTGGCGCTGGCGGCCAAGACGAATAATGTGTTGGCCTTAAGGTATTTGCTGCAGTTGAATACGCGTCGGGTGGATGCGCAGGACCATGGCGGTCGCACTCCCTTATTTCACGCGGTCATTAATGGGAATCGGGAGGCCGCGAAGCTATTAATCAAGTACGGTGCCAACGTTAATTTCTGGCATGACGCTTCTAATGCCGATTTATTAACGGTTGCCCGGCGTAGAGGCGATCCCGTGATTATCAGTTTGCTCGTGGAGCATGGAGCAGAAGAGGGTGCGGGAGCACCGTCACGCGCGCGCTTGATGGCGTGTGTCGGCTGAGGGACCGACACCGCCATTAGCGTATGCGATGCCAATCAGGCGCCGGTGTCCGGTGTGGTGACGGACTTCGGCGCCTTTAGCGCCGCATGATATTGCGCGACATAGGTGTCGAAATCGACCTTGTCGCTCTGCTCAAGTCGGGTTTGCTCGATGACGGATTGTTCTGCGGCCTGGGTAAAGGCAGCGCGTACTTCATCAGGCAAGGGCCGTGCGCGTAACGTATCGGCGTGCTGTTGACTCAGCTGCAATGAGTAATCGTGAAAAGACAAGCCGCTCTTGCGCAGGGCGTTGAGCAGCGTCGCAGAAGGGGTAAGCTCGGAGTCATCAAGCTTTTGGCGCTGTGCCGCCAGGGCAAGCGTATAGGTATCGCCACCAAGCGCGCGGTCATATAGCGCCGCGTAGGGCGCGATCTGGTCGAGAAGTTGATGTCCCCAGGTGCGCAGGTCTATCGTTTCTCCGTCACGATTCAGCTGCAAGCCAGGCTTGCGCCCCTCTTTGACCACGGTGGCGAAGTTGTCTGCGCTACGCTGGCAATAGCCGTTTTGCGAGAAATACGGGCTGTCGGACGCCGCGCAAAATAGCAGGAACGCATCCACGAATCGCGCGGTATTGGCGTCGATGCCGATCGGCTGCTGGGGGTCGATATCCAGGCAACGGACCTCGACATATTGCACGCCGCGCTCGGCCAGGGCGGTGATTGGGCGCTCGCACCGGCCCGTGGTGCGTTTCGGCCGTATGCTCGAATAGTATTCGTTCTCGATCTGCAGAATATTGGTGTTGAGCTGGATCCATTCACCGTCGCGATGCGTGCCGATGGCTTGGTAATCCGCCCAGGGGCGCGTCACCGCGTCATACAAACGACCCAGGAACGTGTCCAGATCGTTGTAGCAGAGCTGGAGTTGGGATTGTGCTTTGTTCTGATAGCCCAGATCGCTCATACGCAGGCTGGTCGCATAGGGCAGATACAGGGTGTCGCGGCCCAGCGATTGCAGTTGCTGGGCCTGATCACCTAGAAACTCGCGCGATAGCGCAGGCGCGGCGCCGAACAAATACATCAATAGCCAGGAATACCGCGTGAAATTGCGGATCATCCCGATATAGCCTCGCGACTGCCGTTCACGCGGATCGGCGGCCTGTGGGTCCAGAATCGCCCACACGTCATCAGGCAAGGAAAAATTGTAGTGGACCCCTGCAATGCACTGCATCGACTTGCCGTAGCGTTCGGCCAAGCCACGACGGTAGACATGCTTGAGCATGCCGGTGTTGGACGTCCCATACCAGGCGATGGGAATGTCGGCCTCGGCGGGCAGCGCGGCGGGCATGGACTGATTCCAGATCAGCTCGCCGTCGAGCACGCTGTAGACAAAGCGATGCGTGTGTTCAAGTTCCTGAAGCACCGAGTCCACCCGCGTATGGGTGCCGGTGATCAGTTCGAGTAGTGCTTCGGAATAATCGGTCGTGACATGCTCATTCGTGAGCGCCGATCCCAGTCCGATGGGGTGTGCGGCGCGCGACAGCCTGCCCTGTGTATCTACACGTAAACCTTCTTTTTCAATACCGCGAAGGGTCTGGGCGAGCAGGCCAGCGTTAGCCTCGAGGCGAGCCAAGCGGCTGGCGGCAGTGTCGGTCACAGTCATGAGCAAATTCTGATAATAATGAGATCCGATTTTACGAGGTACGCGCGATTTCTGGCGATTTCTGGCGAGTTATGTCGTTCATCGTTCACGGTCAGGGGATGATGGCATATTAATATCTATACCGGAGACCATAGCATCATGACTTCTCGGGGATTTCATCCAGGCGGATGGCGCAAGCGTCTGACTGGCATAGCGCTGGCGACCTGCGTCGTGTTGGCTGGCTGTACGCCCGAATACAACTGGCGCGAAGTTGTCGTGGCTGACGGGCACGTTCAAGCCGTGTTTCCCGCGAAAGTCGATTCGGAGACGCGGACATTGCTGTTGGCGGGGCAGACGCTGCCTTTCACGCTGGCGGTCGCCCAGGTGAATCAGACAATGTTCGCCGTGGGTTCCGCTCCCTTGCCGTCGATATTGGGGCTGGACCGCGCGGCGCGGGAGAAGCTGGGTCAGGCGTTGACGCGATCGCTCTATACCAATGTGGGTGCGGCGGTGCCTACGCCTTTGCCGTCCTTGGGCGAAGACGTGGCGGTGACCGGCCGGGTAGGACAGCGTACGGCATGGGTGCGGGGCCGCGTCTGGGTGACTGACAGTATGGTCGTCGAGGCAGTCGTCAGCGGCCCAGGTGATGAAGCCTCGGACGAGGAAGTGGCCACGTTCTTGCGTGGCGTGCAAGTCAAGGGCCTGGCGGGGCGGTAAGCACGGACAGGTCGGGAGGCAGGGCAACGCGGCGCACCTGGTAGACGCGACCCGGCGGCTCGCGCAGGTCCGGGGTCGTACCGTGCTCGAAGGAGGGCAGAAGTCCCCGCCATAAGGCAATGGCTACCGCTGCGCGCCGGTTATTCACGCCGAGCTTTTGGCAGGCGTTACGAATGTGGAAATTGACGGTGCGCTCGGCCATGCCAAGGATGTGGCCGGTTTCCCAGCTGGTTTTCCCCAGCGAGGACCAGTGCAAGCATGCGACTTCGCGCTCGGACAGATTCGTATCGGGCATTGAAGGTCCGGAAGTTAACTGGCCGAATAGGCGTTTTTCTATATACCGCAGCGGTATTTTGCACTCTGGCGGGCAGGGAAGGCGCGCGTGGGTTCTTGTACTGAGGTTTTTCAGACCCATCCGAGGTCGGAGCAGGGCTGGGGAAGGACGGCGCAGTGGCTCCCTGTGTCTAGGTGAAGGCTGCGGCGGCGTAGCGCGAGCTCATGCAGTGCTAGAATCTTGCCTTCAAACAAACCGGCGCCGATTTGCCTGATCCGCTTGCGGGCGCCTCTATAAATCCTGCTAAAGAGGTCCGTATGACCACTGCTGCCTTGCATCCTGCCGAGGGGCCTGTCCCCGTTATCGAATCGAAATCTCCCGCCGCCGTCGGCTCGGTGGGAGTCGTGTCTCCTCAGTTCATCCGCTTTGACGAGCCCCTGCCACTGGCGAGCGGGCAATCGCTACCGTCTTATGAACTCGCGGTGGAGACGTATGGAACGCTGAACGAACAGCGCACCAACGCCGTCCTGGTGTGCCATGCGCTGAATGCGTCGCACCATGTCGCCGGGGTTTCCCGTGATGACCCGAAAGATATCGGATGGTGGGACAACATGGTGGGTCCCGGTAAGCCGCTGGACACCAATGTGTTTTTTGTCATCGGCATCAATAATCTGGGTTCATGTTTTGGCTCGACAGGGCCGGCGAGCATCAATCCGGAAACCGGCCGCCCCTGGGGCGCGGCGTTTCCCGTGCTGACGGTAGAAGACTGGGTCCACGCGCAGGCGCGGGTGGCGGATTATTTCGGTATTGAGCGCTTCGCGGCAGTGATGGGTGGATCGCTCGGTGGCATGCAGGCGTTGAGCTGGTCGATTACGTGCCCGGAACGCGTGGCCCATTGCATCGTGGTCGCCAGTACGCCCCGATTGTCGGCGCAGAATATTGGGTTTAACGAGGTGGCGCGTCGCGCCATAATTACGGATCCCGATTTTCATGGCGGCGATTATTACGCGCAGCAGACGGTGCCGCGCCGTGGGCTGTCCGTGGCGCGAATGATCGGGCACATCACGTACCTGTCCGACGATGATATGGCGGAAAAGTTCGGCCGCACGCAGCGCGAGCCCGCGGCCAACGGCGCCTATCGGTATGGCTATGACGTCGAGTTCGAGGTCGAATCGTATCTCCGTTATCAGGGCGAGAAGTTCTCGCGCTATTTTGATGCGAATACGTATTTGCTGATCACGCGTGCACTGGATTATTTTGACCCGGCTAGAAGTACGGGCGGCGATTTGGCGCGCGCGCTTGCGCCAGCCACTGCCGATTTTTTGCTGGTGTCGTTCTCGACGGACTGGCGTTTCCCGCCGGAACGGTCACGCGAGATTGTGCGCGCGCTATTAAAGAATGGCAGCCCGGTTACCTATGCCGAGATCGACGCGCCGCATGGTCACGACGCGTTCTTGTTGGATGACGCGCGTTATCACGCCGTGATGCGAGGCTATTACGAACGGATTGCCCGCGAACTGGGGCTGAATGCCCGGTCAGGAGAGACGCAATGAGTCCCGTATCGGTGAAGCCCGGGCGTGTGCAGAACATGCGTCCAGATCTGGTACGCATCGCCAGCTGGATTCAGCCCGGCAGTCGGGTTCTGGATTTGGGCTGCGGGGATGGCGCGCTACTGGCCTATCTGCGCGATGAACGGGGCGTGCGGGGCGCGGGCGTCGAGATCGATGACGGACACGTGATCACTTGCGTTCAGCGTGGGGTCGAGGTTATCCAGCAAAACTTGGAAGACGGGCTGGCACTATTTGACGATAAGCAGTTCGACACCGTGGTGCTGTCGCAGACGCTGCAGTCCATGCATCGTACTGAGCATATTCTGCGCGAAATGATGCGGGTCGCGCGTGACGGCATTGTGTCGTTCCCGAATTTTGGCTACTGGCCTCATGGGTGGTCGATCTTGCGGGGGCGTATGCCGGTGACCGGCCAGATGCCTTATCAGTGGTACAACACGCCCAATATTCATCTGTGCACGCTGAAGGATTTTGAGAGCCTGGCCGCAGATGTGGGACTGCGTATCGTGGAGCGCGCGACGTTCCATGAGGGGCGCGAGATCCGCGTTCTGCCGGGATGGCGCAGCACGCTGGCGGTTTATCGCTTTACCTCGGACTGACGTTACTATGCGGGATGTCTGACGCGACTGACGTCATTGCTGTAGGAGTGTCCTATTTCCGCCGCATCCCGAGTCTATTTCAGCCGCCGTGTCGCTCCCCTGCTCGTGTTGGGGTTCGCCAGCGGCTTGCCTATTGCCCTGACGGGAGGCACGCTGCAGGCGTGGGCCACGGTCGAAGGCGTTTCGCTCACGGAAATCGGGTTTTTGACCCTTGTGGGCTCGGCTTATACGCTGAAGTTTCTATGGGCGCCGCTGCTGGATCGCTATGTGCCGCCCTTGCTCGGTCGTCGCCGTGGCTGGATGTTGCTGACGCAGCTATTGTTGGCCGTGACCATTATGGCGATGGGTTGGATGTCGCCCGGCTCGGCGTTGTTGCCGTTGGCGCTGCTGGCGGTAGCGGTCGCGTTTCTCTCTGCCACGCAGGATATCGTTTTTGACGCCTATAGCACGGACGTGTTGCGCCGCGAAGAAAGAGGCGCGGGCGCGGCGGTGAAGGTGCTGGGCTATCGGCTCGCGATGATTGTCTCTGGCGGGTTGGCACTGATTCTGGCGGATCAATGGCTGGGCTGGGGACCCATGTATGTACTGATGGGTGTGCTCATGCTGCTGTGTTCGGCGGCCACATTGTGGGCGCCCGAGCCCGAGCAGCCCGTCAGCGCGCCTCGCTCATTGCGATTGGCTGTGGTTGAGCCGTTTCGCGAGTTCTTTTCTCGGCGAGGGGCATACACCGTCCTCGCATTGATTGTGCTTTATAAACTGGGCGATGCTTTTGCGGGGGCGTTGTCCACCACGTTTTTGATACGTGGCGCGGGCTTCGATCCGACTGAAGTCGGGACTGTGAACAAGGTGTTGGGACTGGCGGCGACGATTGTAGGCGCGCTGGCGGGCGGCTCGATCATGGCGCGCTGGGGCTTGTATCGATCCCTGATGGCGTTTGGATTGCTGCAGGCGGTGTCCAATCTGGGCTATTGGGTAATTGCGGTCAGTCCTAAGAACATCTGGCTGATGGCCGCGGCCGTGGGCGTCGAGAATCTGTGTGGCGGTTTGGGAACAGCTGCTTTCGTGGCCCTGTTGATGAGTTTGTGCCAGCAGCGTTTTTCGGCGACGCAGTTCGCGCTGTTGTCCGCCTTGTCGGCGGTGGGTCGCATTTATCTGGCGGGACCCTTGACGCCGCCATTGGTGAGTTGGCTGGGCTGGCCGGGGTTCTTCGTGTTTACCGTGCTGATTGCTTTGCCGGGTTTGTTGCTGTTGTGGCATCAGCGCCGAAACATTGACGCATTGGAGCGATCGACGTCATGATGGGCGTGAGGGGCACAGGGATGTTTGATCATGTGCCTCGTGTGAGGGTGATGTCGTGATCGCCACTATGCTGGCCGGCCTGTTCGAGAGGGATTTATGCCTGCAGATACGTCCGCAACGCTGCTGCACATCGTGTTTCTGGTCGCCATCGTGGCCGAGGCGATGACGGCGGCACTGGCGGCCGGGCGTCGTGCCATGGACTGGTTTGGTGTTTGCATTATTGCTTGCGTTACGGCGCTTGGCGGAGGGTCGCTACGCGATGTCCTCCTCGGCCATTATCCATTGACGTGGGTGGGGCATCCCGAGTATTTGGCGATGACGGCTGGCGCGGCCTTGCTGACGGCGTTTATCGCGCCTTGGATGCGGCGATTACAACGATTGTTTTTGTGGCTGGATGCCGTGGGGCTGGTTGCCTTCACCATCATCGGGTGTCAGGTCGCGCAGCAGATGCAGATGTCGACCAGCGTTGTGATGATCAGCGGCATGATTACGGGCTGCGCGGGCGGCGTGCTGCGTGATGTGTTGTGTAATCGCGTGCCTTTGCTGTTTCGCAAGGAGCTGTATGCCAGCGTATCGGTGGTGTGCGGCGGGTTATACGTGATGTTGTGGAAGCAAGGCTTGATGCTGGGAGTCGTGGTGCCGGTGGTGATGGTGGTCGGGCTCACGTTTCGGATGCTGGCGTTGCGATTCAACTGGCAAATGCCGCGGTTTGTGTATCGCGATGAGTGGCATTGACGTTCTGCCTTGTGTGTCCAGCTTTAATCACATCTGAATAAACGATGCCCCTTGGTGTCTGATTGTCAGCCAAGGGGCATCGAAGCGACTTCTCTGTTAGGTTTTATACCGCTCGCTCAAGGGCTAGGCGCGTTTGAACTTAGGGTTGTTCCATTGCTTTAGCGCCTCGTAGTGACGGCCATTGTCTTGCAAAAGCTCGACCTGCTGCTCGAGTGCATTGATCAGTTTCGACCGGTGCGCGAGGAGTTCGGTGGGCGTCATGTGGGAAAAATTCATGGCCTTGTCGGACACGGGCAGCATGGTGTCTTCTTTGCCGAGATGGAAAGCGCGTTGGCTTTCTTCGATCAGTGATTGAATCCGGGCACGATCAGGGCGCAAGGTAGGGGCGTTGTCTTCCTTGTCGAAGCGGATCACCAGATTACGGCTGCCCTGTTTATCTACTTCGGTTTCGAATTCCATTTTTGCCGCGCCGCCGGGCATGCCGTGGCTATGGTCCGCAATGGTCATCCGTTCCATATTGAGATCCGTGAGGCTCTCAAGCTTTTGTTCTTTGGGCAGGGTCAAGAAGTTCGCATACGCGGTCGGGGCGTTTGCCAGGAAGCGGTAAAGTTTGCGCTCGGGGTCTCGAATGACGTAAGCGCCGTCTTCGCGTTTTGATACGACAGGGCCGTTCGCCTGGTCGGTGGGGTTGTTCTGGTTTGACAGCGACTGTGCCTCGATAAAGCGTGCGATCGCCCGCGCGGTGACGAGATCGCTCGGCACCACATCATGGCGGACTTCGTCGCCGACTTTCCGGATATGCAGAACCTCTCCGAAATTCAGTTCGGATGACAGAATCTGGCGAGTCAGGTTTTCGCCAGCTCTGATATCGGCCAGCAGCGCTCGCACCGTAATGTCTGCGGGTCCGCCAGCGTCCATTAGGGTTTTGTGCGCCATCACGTGAACAGCTCCCTTGATATTGGAGTCTTTGGCTGGTTGCGCCAGAGAAGCGAGCATTCCTTCATGGGCTTTCCGGAAAGCCGCCTCGGCATTCTTGTCGGCTAAGGCGAAATCCTGTGGCGCACTCGTAGCGGCCGAGGGGATGATCCAACTCGTCACGAGCTGAAAGTTCTTAATGAGCGACCCCAGCATGGCGTAGAGCGCGTCGCGTGCACGCGATAGCGTGCTGGACTCTGATCCGTGGGTATTGCCGGCGGCGGCGGGCAGGGCCTGCGGGCTGAGCGCAGCCTCGGTTTCTTTGATGGCGCGGTCTAGTGTTTGGCAATAGATCGTACCCATGATCAGGCCGGCCATGAGGCGCTCTGAGGCTTGCTGACGCTGGTCTTCTTGTGTCAGCAGGGACTCTAGCTCTTTCAGGTCGGTTTCAACATCAGCGACGACCCGGTCTATTTCGTTGGTGACCGCGTGAAGGTTCGCTCTTTCGGCTAAGCTTCGAGCGCTCTGGATGGTTCTGCCTGCGCCAAAGGACAGGCCGCCCAACATCCCTCCCAGGCCCAATAAGCCGGTCATGCCGATGCCCGCCACGATGCCTCCATTGGCCGTAGTTTCGGCAGTGTCCGCGGCGGCGGTGACGTAGCCACGTACCTGCGCGCCGTATCGGCCGAGCTTTTCCCAACCCGTGAGCGCAGGCGCATCGATGCGGCCTTCCTCTTGCGGCATGATGGTGATCTGGAGTTGTTCTGCGACGTATTGATTGAGCCCACGAAGTTTTCTATCAATGCGCATGCTTAACGCTTCGGCGAGTTCGAGATGTTTGTCTGCGCGGGGAGGTGCTATGTTGACGGGCTGCGCAGCCGTCGCGCCTGTGAGACGCTCGGCTGTGGCGTGACCGCCATCATAAACGCGACCGATCAGACCGTTCGCGGCGTCAAATGTGTTAGTAACCGCGCCGGTTATTGCGCCAGTTAGAGCATTGAATGGCTCGAAGAGTCCCCAAGTTGATGCGGGCGCGGCGTTGTCCGCGATGGCCTTCTCTTCATCGTCAGGCCCTTCTTCGGCATCGTAGAACACCGCATTTTCCAGGTCGGGATCGGGCTCGGCCTGCGCGCGTGTGCGATTCTCGGTCTGGTAGTCCTCGACCGTCTGATGCTCGCCTAGCCCGCTAGCCTCAGCCTGCTTCAGGAGGTTTTCGTCAAATGCGGTCGCGTGGTTTTCGTGCTGATGGTCCGTGTAATCGATGGAAGGGGCGATATGTGTAGTGGAAGAGTTGATAGTCACGATATGGGGTCCTGAAGTCAAAGCGTTAGGTGATCAGCTGCGATGCTGCAACCCGTCTGTCACCCGATAGAGCTCTAATTGTCCGAATGTGCTCGAAACGCCTGCGTATGCGGTTGTGGCTAGGCGTATGTACGTAGTCAGGAGAGGATGGTGCAGCCCAGCCGGTTCGGGCGGTGTCGGTATTTGCAGCTATGTCCTTCTCTGAGGAACAAATTGGCAGGCATAGTTCTGCGAGCTGAGTACAACTGAGGTTAGGCAATCGTGTGGTCTGTCATGCGCTAGGACATCGTCGCGCGGCTCTTCCACCGGTGTCGGCAGCCCCGTCGATCGAGGTGGGCTCGATGGACGGGGCCTAAGGCTACGAGTTAAGTGCTATTACGCTTGAGCCGCGAGGACGCGGGCGAAGACGGGGTTTTCCCAGTAGCACAGCTCCTCGGCATGACGCTTTTCGGCATCGAGCAGGCGGGACTCATCCTTAAGTTTTTTGTGCAGCTGATCTCGATAGCTCACGATCTCATCAGGCGACATGGTGGCGAAGTTCTTGGCATGTGGAGAAGCGGCAGACACAGAGGCTTCGTGGGGGACCAGGTTCAAGGATTTCTTTCTCGCCAGCACGGCGGCATCGGCGAGTTGCTCTGCGTCAGGTCTGACCGGGGCTTTGGCGTCCTCTTTGCCAAAGCGGATCGCCACTGCCAAAGCACCGTCCTCGCCGACTTGCATTTCGAATTCCATCGTCTGCGTGCCGCCGGGGAAGGAACTGCTGTAGTCGGTGATAGTCATGCGTCCGGCGTTTTTGCTCAGGGCATCCGTGGGCTGTCCGTCATTGCTTTGCGCATTAAGACGAGCGGCGGCCGAACTCGCGAGGAAACTGTACAGTTTGCCGTTTGGATCCTCAACGATATAAGAGCCGTCCTCCTTAGTCGAGACTAAGGCGAATTTCTGCTCCTCGGGGAGTTGTTGGTTAGTGATGGCAAGGGCTTCAATGTAACGAGCGATCGATCGTGCCGTGGTGAGGTTGCTGGGCACCGCATATCGCTGCTCACGTTCGCCGGCTCTCACTGTGTAGTCTATCGCACCGAAGTTCAATTGCGATGTCAAGACGGCGTGCGTGATGTTTTCACCCGCATGGATATCCTTCTGCAGGTCCTCGAAGCGGATTTTTTGCGACCCGCCCGCGCGAACCAGCTTCTCATGAGCGATATAGGGTGCGTTCTCATTGATACGACTGTCGTCCTTGCCCAACGACAAGTATTCGAGCATCGCCTTATGACTAGTACGGAAGGATTTCTCGTCGTGCTCAGCCTTCTGATCGTACCTACGCGCGGTGCTCACGGGGGCAGGCGGGTAGAGATAGTCTTTCAGGGCATTGAATTCTTGGAGAAGCGTATCGACCATTCGATATAAAGTCTCGAACGCGCGATTCAACAGATTCGTCGAGCTACGCGTGGCTTCCGACCTTTCCAATTCGGAAGCGGGGATGGTTTCTACGGGGTTGGCCATCTGCGTCAGTTGCGCGGCACGATTGAGCGTGTCAGTCGTTGGCGTTTCTAAACGGTTAGCCAGAGCCGCGTCGGCCTCTGCGAGGGCGCGCTCAAGCGCTGTTCGATGGAGACTTCGCAGGTCCATCGTGGCTTGCAGACGTGTGTTGACCGCTGCACGATGCTGTTCCTGAGCCTGCAGGGCAGTCAGCATGGCGCGTTTATGGTTGATCGTCTTGGTCGCGGTCTGGACTTGCGCATCGACAGCGGCCTTGTTCGCGTTCTCCGACGTGTTGCGCACACCTTTGACTGTCATGACCGTCGCGACTCCGCCCAGGCCAAGCATGCCGATGGGACCGAGAAGCGTGCCCACGCTCGCGACTGCGCCGGCGTAGCCCAATGTTTCGGCCGTATCCATCAGTGCGGTGGCCGCCCCACGCACACGGCAATGCAAGAGATCAAACTTGTCCCAACTCGAAAGCTGGGCCCTGTCGATGCGGCCGCTGACCGGGCCCTTTGCCGGTTGGTCGGTGAGCGCGGCCACGCGCTGGTGCAACAGATCCAGTTGGTCCTGTATTTCCATCGCGACGCCTTTAGCCTGTTCAAGACGCTGGCTAAAGTGCGTGCGAGGGGTTTCGCTGGGTTCGGGTTGGGTTGTCCCGATGGTCATTGCGCAGACCGCGTTAAGTGCGCGGCTCAATGAATTGAGAGCAGGCGCGTTACTGGCCGATGCTGTCGCGCGGGGAAGGTCGACTTTGGCAGTGTCGTAGTCCATCACCTCAAAGTCGTCGATTTCCTCTGTATCGGCTGACTTGGCGTGCTCTTTAGCGCCCGGCACGGGTTGGTAGCCGTCATTGAAGGTGTCCGGCGGAGAGTCGAGCATAATAAAACTGCGCAGCAGGGAAGACGATTCGTCCGGGGTGTCCCAGGTCTGCGGGTGAGTGTCAGTGCCGTTCGTTGCGCGGGAGGCGTTGAGCACGTCGTCGCCAGATTGGGCTGTGTCGCCGGCGGTTTCGGGTCGCGCGTCGGCCTCGTAGCCTTCGATCAGTCTGAGGTCGCCGAGCAGTTTCGCTGTGGGGGCCTCGTTGCGTAGGTCCGCTTTGCCTGGCGCTTCGTTAATTGGGTAAGGGCTGGGAGGGACGACGGTCGGTATGGAGATGTCGCTCATGTTTGGGATCCTGGTTAAGGTCAAGAGAACGTGGATGGGAATGATCGCGTGCCGCACCTAGGCCCAGCAGGCTGTTCACTGTCCGCAGAGCCTGTAGATCCATTTAGAGAAAGCGTTAGGATCAAGTGGGTGACGGCCGTGGATGGGAGGGCGAGGACGCTTGCTGAGTGCGCAACCGCCTCGCCGGCTGGGTGTTCGTAGCCAGAGGCTACGAACGTGTCGGTTCGGGTTTGCCGAACCAAACAAGGTGTGCGGTGGCTAAGGGCTGGCACGGCAAGAGGTGTTGAGCAATGGTCCACCCGCTTCTACAAAGCAGTTAACGCAGGGCCATGGACGACTGCCACTCGGGCATGGCGGCGCAAGCGAGTTGGGAAGAGGAGACATACAGAATTTCCATGATGAATTGGCAGGCGAGCTGGATGCAGCCTGCCAAGTTGGCCTCAAGATCGGAAGCAGCGAGCTTGATGGCGGATGGAAATGGGGGTATGTGTGAACGTGTGATGAAGCTTTTGGCTTCACCGTCGCGCCCGCATCGCTACTTCTTTGATTGAGGAACGAGGCGCGAGTGTGGGTTCCGATAGCGCGCAGCTATAGGACTAAATGTAGTGGCGGACCGGGAATAACGCGATAAACGTAAATTCAAATTGCCTTGAATGCGTGACCGCTCCTCACGCCGCGAATAGCAGGCAAAAAAAAAGCCCACTACGCAGGTAGCGGGCTCGGAAGCCGATGGGGCCTCGGGCAGCGGTTTAGTACAGACCCTGCTGCAACATGGCGTCGGCGACTTTGACGAAGCCGGCGATGTTGGCGCCGTCCAGATAGTTGACGCTGGTGCTACGGCCTTGACCATGGCGCACGCAATTTTCGTGGATATCGCACATGATGGCGTGCAGACGTTGGTCGACTTCTTCGCGCGTCCACGACAAACGGTTGGCGTTCTGGCTCATTTCCAGACCCGACACGGCCACGCCGCCAGCGTTGCTGGCCTTGCCCGGCGCGTAGAGGACGCCGGCTTCGATGAAGGCGTTGGCGGCTTCGAGCGTGGAGGGCATGTTGGCGCCTTCGGCGACGCACTTGACGCCGTTGGCGATGAGCGTGCGCGCGTCTTCGATGTCCAGTTCGTTCTGCGTGGCGCAGGGCAGGGCCACGTCCACGGGGACATGCCACGGACGCTTGCCGGGAACGTAGGTCAGCTTGAAGAGGCCAGCGTACTCGGCCAGACGGCCGCGCTGCTCGTTTTTCACGCGCATCAGCGCGGCGAGTTTTTCGTTGGTGAAGCCGGCTTCATCGATGACCACGCCATCGGAGTCGGACACCGTGACGACGCGCGCGCCCAGGCGCATTGCCTTTTCAATGGCGTATTGCGCGACATTGCCCGAGCCGGAGACCGAGACGCGCAGACCGTCGAAGGACAGACCGACGCGTTTGAGCATTTCTTGCGCGAAATAGACCGTGCCGTAACCGGTGGCTTCGGGGCGGATCAGGCTGCCGCCGAAGGTCAGGCCTTTACCGGTGAAGACGCTGGCGGCGGAGTTGGAGATTTTTTTCATCATGCCGGCCATGTAGCCGACTTCGCGCGCGCCCACGCCCATGTCGCCGGCCGGGACATCGGTATCCGGGCCGAGGTGACGGTGCAGTTCCAGGATCAAGGCCTGGCAGAAACGCATGACTTCTGCGTCGGACTTGCCTTTCGGATCGAAGTCCGAGCCGCCTTTGCCGCCGCCCATGGGCAGGGTGGTCAAGGCGTTTTTGAGGGTTTGCTCAAAGCCCAGGAACTTCAGCACCGACAGGTTGACCGACGGGTGAAAGCGCATGCCGCCCTTGTAGGGGCCGATGGCCGAGCTGTGCTGCACACGGAAGCCGCGATTGACGTGAGGCTTGCCCTGATCGTCGGTCCAGCAAATGCGGAACTGGATGACGCGCTCGGGTTCGACCAGTCGTTCCAGGAGAGCCTGCTCGGCGTACTGCGGGTGCTGTTGGATAAACGGCCACAAGCTGGACATCACTTCGTGGACCGCTTGCATGAATTCGGGCTGATGGGGGTCGCGCACAGCGACCTGACGCAAGAAGTCGTCAAGACTCTGCAGTTTCAAAGGGAATCTCCTGGGGGCCGCAAACCGGTGCAAGGCTGCCCGGATGTGGTGCGTTTCTGAACCAAATCAGTGCATCAGGCACTGTCACGGTGCGCAATTGTAGGAGCATCCCAAAGCGTACGCAAAGCGATGTAGCCTTGAAAACCCGCGTGAATACTGGAATTACAGCGGGCATAAATTAGGGACAGTTTGCAGGGAAGGAAGCGTTATGCGTATCCGGGAGGCCGGGGTCTATGCATTTTCTTCCCGACACCGCCTGAAGAAAATAATATGTCCCCGTTAATTTTTATTTGCCTCACCATCCACATTTCTCAGGCGATAGCTGAGGTTAGACCGCTGCTGGCGCTGATACAATTTCGTTCAGTGGCCTATGTGTCCCCAATAAAAATGTAGTACTGCTCCCCGGCCTTAAACTACAACGACGCGTCGTAGTCGACGGTCAGTGGCGCATGATCGCTGAATCGTTCGTCTTTGTAGATTGCGGCATGGCGCGCGCGTGCCGCGATGCCGGGAGTCGCGATTTGGTAGTCAATCCGCCACCCGACGTTCTTGGCCCAGGCTTGGCCGCGGTTGCTCCACCACGTGTATTGCTCCGGGCGTTCGTCGATACGACGAAATACGTCGACAAAGCCGCGACGGTCGAACACTTCGGTGAGCCAGGCGCGCTCTTCGGGCAAGAAACCGGAGTTCTTCATGTTGCCCTTCCAGTTTTTCAGGTCGATTTCCTTGTGCGCGATGTTCCAGTCGCCGCAGATGACGAATTCACGGCCGGTCTTTTTGTGTTCGTCCATGAGGCCGTCGAGCCAGTCGCCGAACTGGGCGAGAAATCGGTATTTCGCCTGTTGCCGTTCGTCGCCGCTGGAGCCGGAAGGCAGGTAGGCGCTGATGACGGACAGGTTTTTCCAGTCGGCACGGATGATGCGGCCCTCGGCATCGAATTCCTCGCAGTCAAAGCCGATGGTCACGCGCTCGGCGGCGTTGCGCAGGTAGATGCCTACGCCGCTATAGCCTTTTTTGGCCGCATGGAAGAAATGGCCCGTGTAGCCGGGCGGGTTGCGCAGGTCGTCGGTCAAGTCCGCCTCAGCAATCTTGATTTCCTGCAAGCACAGGATGTCGGCGGCGTGGGTCTGCATCCAAGGCTGCAGGCCTTTACGGAAAGCGGATCGGATGCCGTTGAGATTGAGCGAGGTAATGCGTAACACGACGAGAACTCCTGTATAGCGGTGAGTCAGCGAGGACTGAAGGCAGGACTTTAACCGACTGGGCGCGCGCGCCGGATGACGGAAGCGCCCGACAAGGCGTGGGAGTTAAAATGCGCGACGCGGCAGCGAGGGCTGCGGCGTTGGCAGCTTCCGTTTATCCGCTTGGCGGTTGGGCGCGGGATGCTGCTGCTAATCTGATCATTAATTTGGAACCCCTTTTTTATGGCTACCTCTACCGACTTTGTCCGTTTTGCGCTTGATGAAGGCGTGCTGCGCTTTGGCAGTTTCAAGGTCAAGTCCGGCCGTATCAGCCCGTACTTTTTCAACGCCGGGCTGTTCAATAGCGGCGCCTCGGTAGGGAAGCTCGCGCAGTTTTACGCGCAGGCCTTGTTGGACTCGGGCGTGGAGTTCGACATGCTGTTTGGGCCCGCTTATAAGGGCATTCCGCTGGCGACGGCGACAGCGGTGGCGCTGGCCGGGCATGCCGGGATGCAGGGGCGCGATGTACCGTTTGCGTTCAATCGCAAGGAAGCCAAGGATCACGGCGAGGGTGGCACGCTCGTCGGTGCGCCGCTACAGGGCAAGGTTGTAATCATTGATGATGTGATCACGGCGGGTACTTCGGTGCGCGAGTCGGTGGAGATCATCCGTGCCGCGGGCGCGCAGCCGGCGGCGGTGCTGATCGCATTGGACCGGCAGGAGCGAGCGGGCGCCGATGATGCGCTCTCGCCGCATTCGGCGGTGCAGGATGTGGCGCAGACCTATGGGATTCCGGTCGTGAGTATTGCCTCGCTGGCCGACATCATGACGCTGCTGCAAGGTGACGACGAGTTCGCCAGCCATCGCGATGCAGTCGCTGCGTATCGGGCGAAATACGGCATTCTTTAAACGGCGGGGCGGGCTTCATTCCCGCTGCTCTGTAAAAGTAAAGGCCAGCGTGGTTTGCGCTGGCCTTTTACCTTTTGCAGTGGCTTTACGCCTTATGCGTCGAGCTTTTGCTTGAGCAGTTCGTTGACCTGCTGCGGATTGGCCTTGCCCTTGGCGGCTTTCATGATCTGGCCCACCAGTGAGTTGAAGGCTTTCTGCTTGCCGGCGCGGTATTCCGCGACAATGGCAGGGTTGGCGTTAAGCACCTCGTCGATCATCGCGCCGATGGCGCCGGTGTCGCTGATTTGCTTCAAACCACGGGCTTCGATGATGGCGTCCGGATTGCCACCTTGTTCGCCCGCCCACATGGCGGCGAAGACATCGCGGGCGATCTTGTTGGAGATCGTGCCGTCCAGGATGCGGCCGATCAGGGCTGCCAGGGCGGGGGCCTGGACCGGCGCGTCGGCGATGTCTTTTTCCTCGCGATTAAGCGTGGCGGTGACTTCGCCCATGACCCAGTTGGCGGCCTGTTTGGCCTGGCCGGCCGGCAGGGCCCGCGCGACGGCTTCGAAGTAGTTCGCCACGTCGCGGCTGGCGGACAGCTGGGCGGCGTCATAGGCGGACAAGCCATAGTCGCGCACAAAGCGTTCGCGCAGGGCGGCGGGCAATTCGGGCATATCGGCACGCACTTGCTCGATCCATTCCGGCGAGATGATGAGCGGCGGCAGATCAGGATCGGGGAAGTAGCGGTAGTCGTGCGCGTCTTCCTTGCTGCGCATGCTGCGGGTCTCGTCGCGGTCGGCGTCGTAAAGACGCGTTTCCTGTACGACCGTGCCGCCGTCTTCGATAAGTTCGATCTGGCGACGGGCCTCGAACAGGATGGCGCGTTCGAGGAAGCGGAACGAATTCACGTTCTTGATTTCGGTGCGGGTGCCGAATTCCTTCTGACCGACCGGGCGCACGGAGACGTTGGCGTCACAGCGGAAGGAGCCTTCTTGCATGTTGCCGTCGCAGATGCCGAGCCAGACGACCAGGCTGTGCAGGGCACGCGCGTAGGCAACGGCCTCCGCGGCCGAGCGCATCTCTGGTTCCGTGACGATTTCCAGCAGAGGCGTGCCGGCGCGGTTCAGGTCGATGCCGCTGGCGGGGTTGCCGTTGGCCAGCGTGAAGTCGTCGTGTAGCGACTTGCCGGCGTCCTCTTCGAGGTGCGCGCGCGTCAGGTTGACGGTTTTTTCCTCATCGCCGACGAAGAACGAGATCGAGCCGCCCTGAACCACGGGCAATTCGTACTGGCTGATCTGGTAGCCCTTGGGCAAATCGGGATAGAAATAGTTTTTACGCGCAAAGACCGAGCGCGGCGCGATAGTGGCGCCCACGGCCAAGCCAAAACGGATGGCGCGTTCGGCGGCGCCGCGGTTCATGACGGGCAGGCTGCCCGGCAAGGCCAGGTCGACCACGTTGGCTTGCGTGTTGGGCGCGGCGCCAAAACGCGTGCTGCTGCCCGAAAAAATCTTGGCGTCGGTGGAAAGCTGGGTGTGCGTTTCCAGGCCAATCACGATTTCCCAGTTCATTGCTCACTGCCTCGCTGGCCGGGCACGCGACGGTGCCAGTCGGTGACTTGTTGATAACGGTCGGCGATGGCCAGGAGGCGGCCTTCGTCGAAATAGTTGCCGATGATTTGCAGGCCGACAGGACGGCGCTGACCGGCGCCGCCAAACCCGCAGGGGACGGACATGGCGGGCAGGCCGGCGAGGCTCACGCCCAGCGTATAGACGTCGGCAAGCCAGTCGGCAGTAGGGTCGTCGCGGTTTTCGCCGAGATCTTTTGCCACGGTGGGGGCGACCGGGCCCATGATGACGTCGCAATGATCGGCAAAGGCGCGCTGGAAGTCCTGGGCAATCAGGCGGCGCACGCGCTGCGCTTGCAGGTAATAGGCGTCGTAGTAGCCGTGAGACAGCACATAGGTGCCGATCAGGATGCGGCGCTTGACCTCGTCGCCAAAGCCTTCGGCACGCGAACGGGCAATCATTTCGTTGAGGTCGGCATATTCCTGCGCGCGGTGGCCGTAGCGCACGCCGTCATAGCGGGCCAGGTTGCTGGAGGCCTCGGCGGGGGCGATGACGTAATAGGCCGGGATGGCCAGCTCGGTGCGCGGCAGCGAAATCGATACACGCTCGGCGCCGAGGGATTCGAATTGCGCGAGGGCGGCTTCGACGGCGGCGGCGACATCCGGGGCGAGGCCCGCGCCGAAGTATTCCTGCGGAACACCGATACGCAGGCCTTTGAGCGGCTGGCTGCCCGAGGCGTCGTAGCCGGCCTGAGCCGAATCGAAGGCGGCGCGGATGCGGCCCGGGACATTGGGCGCGCCGTCGCAGCTCTCGAGACTGGTGGCGTCAGCCGGATCGAAGCCGCTCATGGGGTCGAGCAGTTCGAGCAGGTCACGGCTGCTGGGCGCGAGCGGGCCGGCTTGGTCCAGGCTGGAGCCAAAGGCCACCATACCGAACCGCGAAACGGTGCCGTAGGTGGGCTTGATGCCGCTCACGCCGCAGAGCGCAGCCGGTTGGCGCACGGAGCCGCCGGTGTCGGTGCCGGTGGCGGCGGCGACCAGACGCGCTGCGACGGCGGCCGCCGAGCCACCCGAGGAGCCGCCGGGAACGGCATTGGCGTCCCAGGGGTTACGCACGGGGCCGTAGGCGGAGTTTTCATTGGCCGAGCCCATGGCGAATTCGTCGCAATTGAGCTTGCCCAGCGAGACGGCGCCGGCGGCCTGCAGGCGCTGCACGACGGTGGCGTCGAACGGGCTGGCATAGCCCTTGAGCATCTTGCTGCCGGCGGTGGTGTGCCAGCCGCGCGTGACGAAGGCGTCCTTGTGGGCGATCGGGATGCCCGCCAGGGGTCCAGCGGTGCCGGCGGCCAGGGCCGCGTCAGCCGCGTCGGCTTGCGCGAGCGTGAGCGCTTCGTCCACGTGCAGGAAGCTGTTCAGATCACGGGCAGCGTCAATCGCGGCCAGCGCGCTCTGAGCCAGCTCGCGGGCGCTGACCTGGCGCTCGGCGAGCGCGGCGCGCAGTTCGGCGATCCCGCCGAATTGGGTGTGCAAGGCGGAAGTAGACATGATTTATTCGATGACCTTGGGGACCAGGAACAGGCCGTCTTGCGCGTCCGGGGCGTTGGCCAGGAGTTCGGCGCGTTTGGCGTCGGAGGCGATTTCGGTCACGGCGTCCGGGCGCAGACGCAGGCTGATGTCCTGGTGCGCCGAAAGTGGATGCGCGAGCGGCTCGACCCCGGCGGTATCGGCGGCCTGCAGGCGTTCGATCAGATGGAGGATGCCATTGAGCTCGTCCTGCGCGCGGGCGCGCTGGTCGGGAGTCAATTCAATTCTGGCCAGCCGGGCAATGCGGGCCACGTCTTGTTCGTTGAGCGCCATGTAGGGGAATATGAGAGAAATCGAAGGAGTCGCAACGGAGCGGGCTACGGGTTTTGCGCAGCCCGGCCCAGATGACAAAGCATGTAATACCACTATTTTTGCGCTATTTAGAGGGAAATTATAAGTTATCATTCACGGTTTAATCGCTGCAGCTTGGCGGCGGGCTGGTGCATATGGCCTGCGCGCTGCGGCCCGGCACTATTTCTGAATCTCGCTGAGCCCTCATGTTCGGATTCCTGCGCAGTTATTTCTCCAGCGATATGGCGATCGACCTCGGTACCGCCAATACGCTGATCTACGTCCGGGGCAAGGGCATCGTGCTCGACGAGCCTTCGGTCGTCGCTATCCGCCATGAAGGCGGACCCAATGGCAAAAAAATCATCCAGGCCGTCGGTCAGGAAGCAAAACAGATGTTGGGCCGTGTGCCCGGCAATATCGAGGCCATCCGGCCCATGAAGGACGGCGTGATCGCCGACTTCACGGTGACCGAGCAGATGCTCAAGCAGTTCATCCGCATGGTCCACCCGCGCAACATGCTGGCCCCGAGTCCGCGCATCATCGTGTGCGTGCCTTGCGGTTCGACCCAGGTCGAGCGCCGGGCAATCCGCGAATCGGCTCTGGGCGCGGGCGCCTCGCAGGTGTATCTGATCGAAGAACCGATGGCGGCGGCAATCGGCGCTGGTCTGGCGGTATCGGATGCCAGCGGCTCGATGGTGGTCGATATCGGTGGCGGTACGACCGAAGTGGCCGTGATCTCGCTGGGCGGCATGGTGTACAAGGGTTCGGTGCGCGTGGGCGGCGACAAGTTCGACGAAGCCATCGTGACCTATATCCGCCGCAATTACGGGATGTTGATCGGCGAACCCACTGCCGAATACATCAAGAAGGAAATCGGGTCTGCCTTCCCCGGCTCCGAGGTGCGCGAAATCGAGGTCAAGGGTCGTAATTTGGCCGAAGGCGTGCCGCGCAGCTTCACGGTGTCGTCCAACGAAATCCTGGAGTCGCTGACCGATCCGCTCAACCAGATCGTGTCCGCCGTCAAGATTGCGCTGGAACAGACGCCGCCGGAACTCGGTGCCGACATTACCGACAAGGGCATTGCCCTGACCGGTGGCGGCGCCTTGCTGCGCGATCTGGATCGGCTGCTCCAGGAGGAAACCGGTCTGCCCGTGGTGGTGGCCGATGATCCCTTGACCTGCGTGGTGCGCGGCTGCGGCGAAGCGCTCGAGCATCTGGAAAAACTCGGCGCGATTTTCATCAACGAATAAGTCTGTGTGGTCAGCGGGGCGTCACGCAGAGGGCGACGCCCGGCGTGATCGATCCCGACTGACGCCGAACCTGGGTTTTCATGCAACGACAAGGGTCTCCACCGCTGTTCAGGCGTGGGCCGCCGGTAGAAATCAGGCTGGCCGCCCTGGTTACCTTGTCGGTCATCCTGCTGGTGCTCGACGCGCAATTCCATTTGCTCGAGCCGGTGCGCCGCGCCATCTCTATCGGTCTATATCCCTTTCAGCGTACGGTGATGGCGCCGCGCGATCTGACGCGGCAATTCACCGAGTGGTTGGATGCGGCCAACAACAATCGCGCCGAGAACGAGGCGCTGCAGCGGCAGCGGATCGAATTGTCGCAAGTCACCACGCACGCCGCGCAGCTGGCGGCGGAGAACGCGCAGCTTCGGCGGTTGCTGGGCGTGACCGACACGGTGGATCAAGCCACGGTGGTGGTCGAGGTCCTCTATGAGCCGGCCGACAGTTTCCAACAACGCCTGGTATTTAACAAAGGCAGTCGAGACGGCCTGGCCGCGGGTATGCCCGTGATCGATGAGGGCGGCGTGGTCGGCCAGATTGTGCGCGTGACGCCGCAAGCGTCCGAGGCGGCGCTGGTGACGGACGAAAGAGTGTCTGTCCCCGTACAGGTGCTGCGCAATGGCTTGCGGCTGATCGCATTCGGGTCGAACACGCCCGGCCGGATGGAGGTGCGTTACCTCGCGGCGAACGCGGATATCCAGGAAGGCGATACCATCGTAACCAGCGGCGTGGGCGGATTGTTCCCCGCCGGTTTGCCGGTCGCCAAGGTGCTGACGGTCGAGCGCGATACCGCCTCGGGCTTCGCGCGCGCGGTGTGCGAACCGCTCGCCCACCCCGAACGGCATCGCCATTTCCTCGTGCTGCAGGTGGATGTCGCTCGTGCTGGATCCGAGCTTAAGGAGGCCGAGTCCGGTGGATCGCAATAACCATTCATCTGTATCGCGAGCGTATCGGCGAATCGGTACGCCTCGCAATGTGCCGCCGGAACATCTGGCGAGCTCGGCGAGTGTGTTTGTCGTATGGGGCACGGTACTGGTTGCGTGGCTGGTGTCGATGCTGCCCTGGCGAGTGTGGGAAGGCGCACCCGATGTGCTGCTTTTGGTGATCGCGTTCTGGTGTGTCCACGAGCCGCGCCGCATCGGTTTGACGGCCGCGTTCTGCTTTGGATTGTTGATGGATGTGCATGATGTCAGCGTGCTGGGCGTGCATGCGCTGTCGTATACCTTGGTGGCGTATGGCGCGGTGGCCCTGCACCGCCGGCTCGTGCATTTTGACTTGCTGAGGCAGGCCATCCATATGCTGCCTGTCTTTTTCGTGGCGAGACTGGTGCAGCAAATCGTCACGGCCTGGCTGGCCGGAAGTTGGCCTGGTTGGGATTGGGGCATTAGCGTGCTGCTGATGACGGCGATGTGGCCGGTGCTGGGCTTCGTGCTGCATTTGCCGCAGCGGGGCGCCGACGATGTGGACTCCTCCGCGGTCTAGCGCCCCGGGGATGATGGCCCGTCATGTTTGAGTTCAAGAAAACCGCGATCCAGCAAAAGCAGCGCTTTGCGCTGCGCGCGTGGGTGGGCGGTTTGTTCGCGCTGGTGTGCTTCGGCGTGCTGGTCGGGCGGTTCTGGTATTTGCAGGTGGATCGCTACGAAGGCCTGTCCGAGCGCGCCGATCGCAACCGCATTGCGGTGGTGCCTATCCCGCCGCGTCGTGGCGAGATTCTGGACCGCAATGGCGTGGTGATGGCCAGGAACTACCGGACCTATACGTTGGAGGTGGTGCCCGGCCAGGTAGGCGACATTGATGCCATGCTGGAGCGGCTGACCCCGGTGGTTTACATCAGCCCTGGGGATCAACGCCGGTTCAAGCGCCGGGTCAAAGAGTCCGGGCGTTACGCCAAAATCATCCTGCGCAATAACCTGAACGACACCGAGGCATCGTGGTTTGCGGCGCATGCGTTTGAATTCCCGGGCGTGGAATTGCGCGCGCGCTGGGTGCGGGAGTATCCACAAGGCGCGACGGCAGGCCATGTGGTGGGTTACATCGGCCGTATCTCGGAGAGCGATGTCGAAGCGCTGGAGGAAGCCGGCGAGCTAGGCAATTACCGCGGCACGGACGTCATCGGCAAGAAGGGCATTGAGAAAAGTTGGGAAACCGCGCTGCATGGCAAGACCGGGTTCGAAGAAGTCGAGGTCAACGCGAGCGGCAGACCGATACGTACGTTAAAGCGTATCGATCCCGAGCCCGGTGTGGATGTGATGCTGTCGATCGACCTGGGCTTGCAGCGTGTGGCCGAAGAGGCTTTCGGCAAGCACCGCGGCGCGCTGGTGGCGATCGATCCAAATACAGGCGAGGTGCTGGCGTTCGTGTCCAAGCCCGCCTTTGATCCGAATCTGTTCATCGACGGCATCGATGTAGAGAACTGGCGGCTGCTGAACGAATCGCCGGATCACCCGCTGATTAACCGGCCGCTTTATGGCACCTATCCCATCGGATCGACGTATAAGCCCTTTGTTGCCCTGGCCGCGCTGGAGCTGGGCGTACGCGATGCCAAGACGCGGTTCTCCGACCCTGGTTATTACGAGTTCGGCAACCAGCGCTTCCGTAATGCGGGCGGCGCGGCCTATGGCATGACGGACATGCACAAGGCGATTGTGGTGTCTTCGGATACGTATTTTTATTCGCTGGGCCCGGAGATCGGCGTGAATCGGCTGCATGACTTTGCCAAGCAGTTCGGCTTCGGTCAGATCACGGGGATCGATCTGGATGGCGAGCGTATGGGCGTGCTGCCCTCTACCGATTGGAAGCGTCGCGCTTATAAAGACCGGAAACAACAGCAGTGGTATGCGGGGGAAACGATTTCGGTCGCGGTGGGGCAGGGGTATAACTCGTTCACCTTGCTGCAGTTGGCGCAGGCGACGTCGACCTTGGCGAACTACGGCGCCTATCGCAAGCCGCATCTCGTGCATGCCACCCGAAATGCCGATACGGGCGAGACCACGCCCACGCCGTCTACACCCGAATACCGGATCCCTTTAAAACGGGAAAACGTGGATATCGTCAAGAATGCGATGGTTGGCGTGGTCCGCAGCGGGACGGCGCGGCGGGCGTTTGCCAATACGCCGTATCAGGCGGCCGGCAAGACAGGTACGGCACAGGTGTTCAGCCTGCGTGGGGGAAAGTACCGGGCGGCCGAGATCGACGAGCGCTTGCGCGATCATGCGCTTTTCATGGGCTTTGCGCCGGTCGAGAATCCCAGCATCGCGGTGGCGTTGCTGGTGGAGAACGCCGGCTGGGGCGCCAGCGTCGCGGCGCCGATTGCGCGGACCGTGTTCGACTATTGGCTATTGCGTCACAACGAGCAAACGCCGGGGACGTCGGTGCTCGCACCGTCGGGGGTTTCGCCTTTGAATGTGCCGCCGACCCAGCCTGCGTCCGAGCCGGAAGACGAAGAAATGATGGTGCCCGAACGGGTGCCCGGCGCCACGCGGCCGGAAGATCCGGTGGAGCCCCCGCCCGGCGTAGTGTTGGGTGAGCTGTCAGACGAGGAATCCCTCCCGCCCCTGGTGCCCGGCTCGGATACGCCGCCGCCCAATTTGCGACCACGGCCCGCGCCGAAACCCGCGCCCGCGCCCCAAGCTCCTACCGTGACGCGACGCCCGTATACGGCGCCCGCGTTGTCAGATCTGACGGACTTGTTTGAGTCTTCTGGCTCGAGGGTCAAGCCATGAAACGTCTAGGCGCCATTCTGGCGCGTGTGTTCCTCGCGTTCGATTGGCCGTTGCTGGTCATCCTCTTGCTCTTTGCGGCTCTGGGGCTGACGATCATGCATTCGGCCGTCGGGAGTACCGATTGGCGCTTTGCCGAGCAATCGCGCAACTTTTTGATCGCCTTCGGAGCCATGTGGGTGGTGGCATTGGTGCCGCCGCCCATGTTGATGCGGCTGGCCTTGCCGTTTTACATCGTCGGTGTGGTGCTGCTGTTAGGGGTGGAGTTTTTTGGCGAGACCAGCAAGGGAGCAACGCGCTGGCTGAACCTGGGTGTGACCCGGATTCAGCCTTCGGAAATGATGAAGATCGCGGTGCCGATGATGCTGGCCTGGTATTTCCAGCGGCATGACGGCGAGGTGAGGATACGGGACTTCTTTGTCGCTGCCGCGATGTTGGCCGCGCCGTTTGGATTGATCGTCTTGCAGCCCGATCTCGGCACGGCACTGCTGGTGTTCGGTACTGGGTTTTGCGTGATCTATTTCGCTGGTTTGTCGTTCAAGCTGCTGACGCCTATCGTGATTGCCGGCGTGATTGGCATAGGGACGTTGATCTATTACGAAGACCAATTGTGCGAACCCGCCGTGGACTGGGTGGTGTTGCATGACTATCAAAAACAACGTGTCTGCACCCTGCTCAACCCGAGCTCGGACCCCTTAGGCAAGGGCTTTCACACGATTCAGTCGATGATCGCGGTGGGCTCGGGCGGCTTATACGGCAAGGGCTATATGCGCGGCACGCAGACGCATCTGGACTTTATTCCCGAACGTACGACGGACTTTATTTTCGCGGTCTATGCAGAGGAGTTCGGTCTGTATGGCGGCGTGGCGATGCTGCTGTTGTATGCGCTTTTCATTGCGCGCGGCTTGACCATCGCGAGGCGGGCGGCGACGCAGTTTGGCCGGTTAATGGCCGGCGCGCTGTCGATGATGGTGTTTATCTACGTCTTCGTGAATATCGGCATGGTGACAGGCATCTTGCCGGTCGTGGGCGTACCGCTGCCCTTTATGAGCTACGGTGGTACCGCGTTGCTGACGATGGGTATCGCCTGCGGGATTTTGATGAGCATCTCGCGATATCGGGGCGAGCCGGCTTAGCGCGGTAATACGAGCAAGCGTCCCGGTTGCGTCGGGTGCCGCAGTACATCCGCATCGATGTCGTAGATGCTGCGTAGGTTCGCCGGTGTGAGGACCTGTGCGGGCGTGCCGTACGCGATGATCGTGCCACCACCTAGCAAAATGAGTTCATCGCACCAATGCGCGGCAAGATTGATATCGTGCAGGCTAATCAATGCGCCGATGTGGCGTTGATCGGTCAGTTCAGATGTGGTGCGTAGCAGCTCGATCTGATGGCGTGGATCCAAGGCCGATATCGGCTCATCGAGCAGCAGGTAGCGTGGTGGATATTCGGCTTCTGCACCGGCACCGGCACCGGCGTCGGTCGTGCCATCGGCGCGGCCCACGTCCGTCTGTGTGTTGGTGTCGGGCAGAATGACGAGCATCTGGGCCAGCACGCGCGCGAACTGCACGCGCTGCTGTTGGCCGGCGGACAGGCTCAGGTAAGGCGATCCATACAGATCGGCGACGCCCGCCAGTGTCATGGCTTCATGGACCAGTTGCTCGACCGCAGCGGGAGCCAGTTCAGGAAAGGGATAAGCGCCTGCGCTGACGACTTCGTGGGCGCAAAGGTCAAAGCTCAAGGCCGGGTTCTGAGGCAGTACCGCGCGCTGTCGCGCCTGCGCTTTCGCGCTAAGCGAGGCGAGCGGCGCGCCGTTCAATTCGACTTGGCCGGCGTCCAGAGTCAGCTCGCCCGCCAAGGCGGCGAGCAGCGTGGACTTGCCGGCGCCGTTTGCACCCAGGAGGCCGATCATCCGGCCGGGGACGAGCGTGACCGTGATGTCGCGCAAGATGGGCTTGCCATCCCGCGATACGCACAGATTGTTTGCTTGCAAGGCCATCAGAATCGCCGGGCTCGGGTCAGGAGCCAAAGAAAGAAAGGACCACCGATGAGGCCAGTCACCAAGCCTATCGGCAGCTCGGCGGGCACGACCGCGACGCGAGCCGCCCAATCCGCCACGGTGAGTACCAAGGCCCCCAGCAGCATGGAGCCTGTGAGCAGCCAGCGGTGATCGGGGCCCATCAATAGCCGCACCAGATGCGGCACGATCAGGCCGATAAAGGCGATCCCGCCCGTCGCCGCGACCAGCGGTCCGATGATGAGCGCCGTCACGACGACGAGCTTGCGACGCACGCTGACCATATCAAAGCCTATGTGGTGCGCCTCGCGTTCACCCAATAACAGTGCGTTCAAGACCCGCCATTGGCGCAACAGCCAGAGCGAGCAAAGCAGGGTCCAGGGAGCGAGCACGGCGAGCATGGGCCAGGAAGCGCCGGCCAGACTGCCCAGATTCCAGAAAGTCAGGTTGCGCAGCTGCGCATCCGAGGCGAGATAAATGAGAACGCCGATCAGGCTGCTGGCGATCGTGTTAATCGCAATACCGGCCAATAAGATGCCCGCAACGCCGGCCATACGTCTGCCGACGGCATAAGCGGCCGCGGTGGCGAGCAGACTACCCACGAACGCCGCCGGTGCCGTGACGGCGAGGCCGCCGGCGGTCAACACAATGGACGCGACGGCGCCCAGCGCACCTCCCGCTGAGATGCCGATCAGGCCCGGTTCCACGAGGGGATTGCGAAACAGGGCCTGCATGGTCGCCCCAGCGATCGATAATCCCGCGCCTGCGACGATGGCGAACAGCACGCGCGGCAGGCGAATTTCCAACAGGATCTCGCGCCACAGCAATTGCGTGTCATCGGTCGCACCGAATATCAGGATGTGTACAGCGTCGCTGACCGGAATATCGACCGCGCCTCGAGAGGCGGCAAGCAGTCCGACGAGCAGAACGGCGATACCCAGCACAATCAGCAGCGCAGGCCGGCGAGGCGTTGCGGTGGACGGGAGGGGGCGAACAGAATGGGAAAGCGGCACAGGGCGTCTCCGGCGGCCTGATGACCGGGACTAGGCATTTTAAAGCCAAGCGCTGTGGGGGCTGGCGCGAGTGCTGCGCTACTATCGCACTCATCATTCGCGGGAGGTTCAGACTTCGATGGGTCAGTCCCAGGAACTGCAGCTATTGGTCGAGTTGGTCCGCGCGGGCAGCCTGTCCGCGGCTGCGCGCGAGATGGGCGTTACCACGGCCGCCGTCAGCAAACGGTTGGCGCAGATCGAAGACCGACTGGGTGTGCGCCTGCTCAATCGCAATACGCGCAGGCTGAGCCCCACGGCGGAGGGTGAGCTGTATCTCGAGAACGCGCGGCGCATCCTGCACGATATCGAACACCTCGACCAGCTGATTGCCAGCCGTCAGACGCACCCGCGTGGTCGTTTGAAGGTGAATGCGCCGCTGGGCTTTGGGCGCACCTATATTGCCCCGGCCATCGTTATGTTCGCGCGCCATTATCCCGAGGTCGAAGTGCAGCTGCTATTGACTGACAGCCCCGGCGATTTCGTACAGGATGCTTTCGATGTGGCCATACGCTTTGGCGACATCCCGGACACGCGGCTGATTGCCCGCCGTATTGCGCCGAATCGTCGGCTGGTCTGCGCTTCGCCCGATTATCTGAAAAAGCATGGGCGTCCGATGACGCCGCAGGACCTGGCCAAGCATCAATGTATCGTGCTGCGCCAAAATGATGACCCGTATGGGCTGTGGCGTTTTACGCGCGGCAGCGAGACCGAGACGGTCAAGGTGCGCGGTGCGTTGAGCAGCAATGATGGCGAGGTCACCTTGACCTGGGCGTTAGCGGGCCTGGGTATCTTGCAGCGTGCGGAATGGGATCTCGCGCGGCATCTGCGGGCGGGGCGGCTGGAGCTGCTGTTGCAGGACTATGCCTTGCCGCCCGCGGATATCCACGCGGTGTTTCCCGAGCGTCTTCATTTATCCGCCAAGGTACGGGTGTTCATCGATTTTCTGGTCGACTATTTTCGCTCGCGGCGCCAGCGAGGCGAAGGCGCGTCCTGGTAGTCAGTTCACCTTTACGTTGGCTTCTTTCACGAGCTTGGCGTAGGTGTCGGTATCGGTCTTGATACGTTGCGCCATTTCCGCACTGCTGTCGCCAATCGGTACGGCGCCGATCTCCGCCATGCGGTGACCGAACTCGGGCGACTTCAGAATCTTGACGAGCTCGGTATTGAGTTTGGATACGACGTCAGGGGGCGTGCCCGCCGGTGCTAGCAGGCCGAACCAGGTACCCATGTTGAAGCCCTTGAGGCCAGCTTCTTGCAGCGTGGGCACATCGGGTAGCGCGGCGGATCGTTGATCGGTGGTCACCGCCAGCGCCCGTAGCTTGCCGGATTTCACGTGGGGCAGCACCGGCGTGATGGTATCGAACGACATGTCGATCTGGCCGCCTAGCAAATCGGTGGTCAAGGGGCCGCTGCCTTTATACGGGACGTGTAGTAGCGTCGCATCGCCCAGGGCCTGGAATTGTGCTCCGATCAGATGCTGGCCGGTGCCCACACCATTGGAGCCGAAGGTCAGCTTGCCCGGCGATTTACGGGCGAGATCCAGTAGTGCCTGCACGTCTTGGGCGGGAACCTTTGGGTTCACGACCAGGATGTTGGGGACCAACGCAACGGTCGTGACGGGCACGAAGCTTTTTTGGAAATCGTATTGCAGGTTGGGATAGACGCTGCTGGCGATGGTGTGATGCACCGCGCCCATCAGCAAGGTGTAGCCGTCTGGCGTGGCTTTGGCCACATAGTCGGCGCCGAGCGTGGCGCCCGCACCGGGCTTGTTCTCGACGATGACCGATTGTCCTAGCGTTTTGGACAGTTCCTGACCCAGCGCGCGCGCCAGCACATCGGTGGTGCCGCCCGCAGGGAAGGGCACGATCAGGTTGATCGGTTTGGCGGGATAGTTCTGTGCCTGTGCCTGTGCCTGTGCCTGTGCCACGGCCGCGAAGCTCAAGCCGGTCGCGCATAGCGCGGCGGTCAGCGTGGCACGCAGGGTTTTCTTTGCCAGTTTCATGATGTCTCCTCGCTTTTATCGATATGGGCCGACGGTTGCTCGCGTGGCGACCCGAAGGTCGCGGCGAGTCTTGATGTCGTTAAGCGGCGACGGCCTGCGTCGCGCTTTGTTTAAGGATCTGGCACACCGCTTCGGTCACTTGCGCCGTGGTGGCGTTGCCGCCCAGATCACGGGTGTGCAGCTCGCGGTTAGCCGTCACTGCTTCAACCGCCTGCATGACGCGGCGCGCGGCGTGGTTTTCGCCCAGGTGCTCAAGCAGCATCACCACGGACCAGAACGTGCCGATGGGATTGGCGAGGCCCTTGCCCATGATGTCGAAGGCAGAGCCGTGGATGGGTTCAAACATCGAGGGATAACGGCGCTCGGGATCGATGTTGCCCGTGGGCGCAATGCCCAGGCTGCCGGCCAGCGCGGCGGCGAGGTCGCTGAGAATGTCGGCGTGTAAGTTGGTGGCGACGATGGTATCCAATGAGGCAGGGCGATTCACCATACGGGCCGTTGCCGCGTCAACGAGTTCCTTGTCCCACTGAACATCCGGGAATTCGCGACTGATCTCGACCGCGATCTCATCCCACATCACCATGGCATGTCGTTGTGCGTTGGATTTGGTGATGACGGTGAGATGTTTACGCGGACGCGATTGCGCCAGACGGAAGGCGAATCTCAGGATGCGTTCGACGCCTGCGCGCGTCATCATCGAAACGTCGGTGGCCGCCTCGATCGGCAGGCCTTGATGCACCCGCCCACCTACGCCCGAGTATTCGCCTTCGGAGTTTTCGCGCACGATGACCCAATCCAGTTGGTCGGGCGTGCAGCGCTTGAGCGGGGCGTCGATGCCGGGCAGGATGCGCGTGGGACGCACATTCGCGTATTGATCCAGGCCTTGGCAGATTTTCAGTCGCAGACCCCATAGCGTGATGTGGTCAGGGATGTCCGGATCGCCCGCGGAACCGAACAAAATGGCATCCTTGTCGCGCAGCGCGTCGAGTCCGTCGGCCGGCATCATGATGCCGTGCTTGCGGTAATAGTCGCCGCCCCAATCGAAGTTCTCAAACTCGAAGGCAAACGATTTGTCGGTTTCGGCTAGCGCCTGCATGACGGCCTGTCCGGCGGGAATGACTTCCTTGCCGATGCCATCGCCGGGGATGGTTGCGATACGGTACGTTTTCATAGGCTGACTCCTGCTGGCGTTGATCGCCAGGTTATGCGTCAGACACTGTACCGATCGGGAATGCACGCGCACGGGCGCGGATTCAAAGCATTGTTAACCTGCAGGTTAACGTATAGATCAAAGCGCGGTCGGCGGGATAGTCCCGGCCGACCGACGAGACCGAATTAGTCTTGGCGCGACGTGACTTCGACCAGGTGATAGCCGAATTGCGTCTTGACCGGGCCTTGCACAACGTTCAGCGGGGCGCTGAAAACGACTTGGTCGAATTCGCGAACCATCTGACCCGGGCGGAACGTGCCCAGGTTGCCGCCGTCACGGCTGGACGGGCAGGAGGAGTTTTCGCGGGCGACTTGCGCGAAGTCAGCGCCGCCTTCAATGGCGGCCTTGAGTTCGTTGCATTTGGCTTCGGTGGAAACGAGGATGTGGCGGGCGCTGGCTTGTGCCATGAAGGGCTCCTGATAAACAAGTGAAGAATAAAGGACTACGGGCAAATGATACCCGCTCCGCTCGTGCGGCCTGGTAGCAGGGCTTTAGAGCGCGCTTGTGGTTGCCTAGTAACGTTTTCTAACCCTAGGACTTTCCCCTAGATGCTCCATGATGGTGCAGGCTCGACGGGCCATGCTGATAGTTGTGACCGCCCAACCACAGAACGCGTAAGTGATTGTGAAATCGAGGAAAATTTAGGCACCCGTCACGGCGGGAATACGCGCGCGGGCTTAACATTCCTAAAAGGAATGTTGAGGGTGTAGTTTAATTCCCTTTTGGCCTGTATCAGTTTTTTGCATGATCGAGTCTTCCGGAGACCGAATTCCATGCAAAACGCCTCTACCTTTACCGTCAACGCAGCCGCACCCGTGCTCAGTGCCGAGCTGGCGCAAGCTTTCCAGGGCATTGTCACGCCCCATTTGAGCGACAACCTGCACCGCCAGAGCGGCGTAGTCGGGCTGCACCGCTATAACCGCAAGGGCAAACTGGTCGGCACCGCGCTCACGGTGAAGACGCGTCCAGGCGACAACCTCTTTATCTACAAAGCCATGACCCTGATACAGCCGGGCCATGTCTTGGTGGTGGATGCGGGCGGTGACGTGAATAATGCCTGCGTGGGCGAACTGATGAAGCTCTACCTGCAGCAGCGCGGCTGCGCGGGCTTGATCGTCAACGGCGCAATCCGCGACGTGGCGGCGTTCGAGAACGATACGTTCCCCTGTTATGCACGCGGGCATGTGCACCGTGGCCCCTATAAAGATGGCCCGGGTGAAGTCAATGTGCCGGTGACCATTGGCGGTCAGGTGATCCAGCCCGGTGATGTGATCGTCGGCGATGAGGACGGTCTGGTGTCCTTTCCTGTGGCGCAAGCCGAAAGCCTGATCGAAAAAGCCCGCGCCCATGCCGCCAAGGAAGAGCGCATCATGGCCGAAATCGCCACGGGCGCAGAGCAACAAAGCTGGTTGCACCCCGTGTTGCAAGCGAAAAACCTTCTGTGAGCCGCATCATGTCCGCAAACACCACCACCGCTACATCGTTTCTCGCTCAGCGCATGAGCGTGATCAAACCCTCGCCCAGCATGGCGGCCAAGCGCCGTGTCGACCAGCTGCGCGCCGAGGGCAAGGAGATCGTCGACTTCACCATTGGTGAACCTGATCTGCCCACCCCCGCCCATATCGCTCAAGCCGGTATTGCCGCGATCCAGCGCGGCGCGGCCAAGTACACCGCGTCAGCCGGCATTCGTGAACTGCTCGTCGCTGTGCAGCAGAAGTTCCAGCGCGAGAACCAATTGTCGTTTGAACTGGATCAACTCGTTGTCGGTACGGGCGCCAAACAGTTGATCTTTTCGGCGTTGCAAGCCACCCTGAACGCTGGCGATGAAGTCATCATCCCTACGCCGTATTGGGTCTCGTATCCCGATATGGTGCTGCTCAACGACGGCAAGCCGGTCATTCTGCCGACGACCGAAGCGCAAAACTTTAAGATCACGCCTGAATCGCTGGAAGCCGCGATCACACCGCGGACCAAGTGGCTGTTGTTGAACGCGCCTAACAATCCATCTGGTGCAATCTATACCGAGGCCGAGCTCAAGGCGTTGCTGGATGTGCTCGCGCGCCATCCGCAGGTGTTGCTGATGGTCGATGAGATCTATGAGCACTTCTGTTATGACGGCGTATACATATCGGCACTGACCGTGCGTCCGGAACTTGCGCCGCGCGTCATGCTCGTCAACGGTGTGTCCAAGGCATATGCGATGACCGGCTGGCGTATCGGCTATGCCGCCGCGCCCGCTTGGTTGGCCAAGGCCATCTCGACCTTGATCTCGCAATCGACCTCGTGTGCCAGCCAAATTTGCCAGATCGCGGCAGCCACCGCGTTGACGGCCGATCAGCAATGCGTGGCCGACACGGTGACGATTTATAAAGAGCGCCGCGACACGATTGTGCGCATGCTCAACGACATTGAAGGCATGTCCTGCGCCAGCCCTGCCGGCGCGTTCTATGTGTTCCCCAATGTTCAAGGTTTTGTTGGCAAGCAAACGCCTGACGGCAAGACCATCACGAACGATCTGGATTTCGTGCACTATCTGCTGGACGCTGCCGGCGTCGCGGTTCTCGACGGCACGGCCTACGGTAACCCCGGTTATCTGCGTATGAGCTTTGCCACCGATCTTGAGACCATCAAGACCGGTTGCGAAAAAATCGCGCAGGCTTGCCGCCAACTTCAATAACACCACACGCAAGGAAGGAAATCATGGTTAAGAAGCAAATGCTGAAGTATCTGCCTCTGGTGGCTTGCCTGGGCATGGGTAGCGTCGCGCACGCTGACGCGCTGTCGGACATCAAATCGCGCGGCACCCTGGTGTGCGGCACGCTGGGTACCTCGGAGCCCTTCAGCTTCCAAGACCCGCAGACCCGTCAGGTCGTCGGTTACGAGATCGACCTGTGCAAAGCCATCGCCGACGATCTGGGCGTCAAGCTCGATGTGAAGATGATCTCGGTGGCTGCCCGTATTCCGGAACTGGCCGGCGGCCGCGTGGACGTCGTCGCCGCGAACCTCGGTTGGACGCCCGAGCGTGCCAAACAGATCGACTACAGCTACCAGCACTACGTCAGCCCGCAAAAAATTCTGCTGCGTCGCGATGATGCTGGTTCGCTCAAGACCAACGCCGATTTCGCCGGCAAGCGCGTGAGCGCGGTGGCGGGTTCGTCGTCCGAAGCGGGCGCCAAGCGTTTGATCCCCGATGTCACGACCGTGACCTTCAAGGATCCCCCGACCGCTTTCGTGGCCCTGCAACAGCGCAAGGTGTCCGGCTTTGTCGGTTCGGAACTCATGCTGTTGAAGTTCAAGCAAGACGCCGAGAACTCGCCCGTCCAACTGGAACTGATCGAAGAGCCGCTGTTTGTCGAGCCGTGGGGCATCGGCATGCGCAAGGGTGAATCCGCGCTGCAAGCCGAAGTCAACAAGACGCTGACCAAGCTCGAGAACTCGGGCGAGATGCAAAAGATCTTTGATCGCTGGTTTGGTCCGGACAGCAAGTTCCCGACCAAGCGCGTGTTCAAGGTCGAAGAAATCAAGGGTTAATCCCTCGAGGCGGGTAGCTACTTATGAACTACACATTGGATTTCGGTGCGTTACTTGATAATGGCTACCCGTCCTTGATTTGGGGTGGCTTGCTCACCACCCTGAAGATGACCTTGCTTGCCTGGATATTGGCATTCGCACTCGGCAGCCTGCTCGCCGTACTGCGCATGTTGAATATCCGGGTGTTGAACTACGTGATCATTACGTATGTGGCCTTTCATCGGAATGTGCCGATGCTCGTCCATATCCTGCTGTGGTATTTCGGCGTAGCGGCCATCATGCCGTTGGCGGTCGAGGATGTGATCAATCACATAGGCGGCGAGTTCTTCTACGCCACCATCGCTATCGGTCTGGTGACAGCGGCTTATGTCAGCGAGGATCTGCGCAGCGCGATTCGCGCGATTCCGCGCGGTCAGATGGAAGCGTCGCGCAGTCTGGGTCTGAGTTATCTGCGCACGATGCGCAAAGTCATACTGCCGCAGGCTTTCAAGATCGCCATTCCTCCTTTGACGAATCAGACGCTGCTCTTGTTCAAGAACACCAGCCTGGCCATGGCGATCGGCTTGATCGAGCTGACAGGCGCGGGCCGCGAGATCGAATCCGCGACCTTCAAGACGTTTGAGATCTATACCGTCGTGACACTGATGTACCTGGCCATTTCGCTGCTGTTGATGGTGGCGGGGGCTTATCTCTCTAAACGGGTCGCGTACGTGGCCAAGACCCGGTGACCGCCATGCTGGAAATTCTCTCGAATAACTGGTTGTTGTTGCTCGTTGGCCAGTGGCCGCACGGGCCCATCGGTGGCCTGGCCGCCACGGTGGGTCTGGCGGTGATGAGCCTGTTGCTGGCGTTCCCGTTGGGCGTATTGCTGGCGTTGGGCCGCATCAGCAGCCATAAGATTTTTTACTGGCCGGCTACGGCCGTCGTGTATCTGGTGCGCGGCTTGCCGCTCATCATGTTTATTTTCTGGGCCTATTTCTTCCTGCCGCTGTTGATCGGGAACTCCGTCAGTGGCGTGATGACGATGGTGGCTGCTTTGGTGTTGTACGAGGGGGCCTATCTGTCGGAGATCATTCGCAGCGGCATCCAGGCCTTGCCTGCGGGGCAGATGGAGGCCGGGCGCTCGTTGGGCTTGAGCCATATGCAGACGATGCGCAAGATCGTGCTGCCGCAAGCGCTCTACAACACGATCCCGAGCATGCTCAGTCAGTTCATCTCGACGGTGAAGGAAACCTCGCTGGGTTTCGTCATCAGCGTGCACGAGTTGACGTTTGCCGCCGCCCAGGTCAACAACATTTTGCTGACCAAACCGTTTGAAGTCTTCGCGCTGCTCGCGCTGACCTATTTCACGCTGAACCTGATTCTCACCGGCGTGGTCAAGCTTGTAGAACGCCGCATGAACGGCACCCGACCCGTCGCAGCCTAGGGCTCACTTATGATCGAATTCAAGAACGTCAGTAAATGGTATGGCGAGTATCTCGCCCTGGACAATATCAACGCGCGCGTCAAAAAAGGCGAGGTGCTTGTGGTGTGCGGGCCTTCGGGGTCGGGAAAATCCACACTGATTCGCACGGTCAACCGGCTTGAGCCCATCCAGGAAGGCAGCATCACTGTTGACGGCACGGATGTCTATAAGTGCGGCTCGATCGACGATATGCGCAGCCATATCGGCTTTGTTTTTCAGCAGTTCAATCTGTTCCCGCACATGAACGTGCTGGAAAATTTGATGATGGCGCCGGTGCTGCTCAAGCGTATGAATAAAGCCCAGGCGCGCGAGCATGCGCATGAGCTATTGCAACGAGTCGGCATGGGCCACAAGGCCGACGCGTATCCGGGTCAGCTCTCTGGCGGTCAGCAGCAGCGTGTCGCGATTGCGCGCGCGCTGGCGATGAAACCGCGCATCATGTTGTTTGACGAGCCCACCAGCGCGCTCGATCCTGAAATGGTCAATGAAGTGCTGATGGTCATGAAGTCACTCGCCGCCGAAGGCATGACCATGGTTTGCGTGACGCACGAAATGAACTTCGCGCGCGAAGTCGCCGATACGGTCTGGTTCATGGACGCCGGCCGTATCGTCGAACAAGCGCCGCCCAAGGAATTCTTCGAGCAGCCGCAGACCGACCGCGCACGCAAATTCCTGGCCGATATCCGTCACTAAGCCTTCAGCCCGCCATAGGGCTGAGAAAAATCCGCGACGTCGCGCGCTATGCGCGCGATTTCCTGATAGAACATGCTGTTGGATTGCTTGGTGTACATCGCGCAATACAAGGACGTCGGCATGACTTTCGTGCTACGGGCCACGATCAGCTTGCGGGTGGCAAAGAGATCCGAGAAATAGTCTTCCGGCATACACGCCACTCCGAAGCCCGCCACCGCCATGCCAGCCATGGCCTGCAGGCTGTTGATGGTGAACAGATTCGACTGCGGGGTATGGGGCGCAAACCATTCGTCGTAGATCGCGTTCAGGCCCGACTCGGGATCCTGGCGGATCACGTTCAGACGCGACAAGTCCTCGGGGGTGTAGATCTTGCTGGGCGAGATCACATCGGGGCTGCCCGCCCAGACGAAACTGACCTGCCCGATAGGCTCGGCCTCCAGATGCGGATTGCGTAGCTCGCTATGCAAGATCGCCATGTCCAGCTGCCCCTGCAACAAGCTTTGCTGCAGATGCCAGGCCAGGCCGATTTTGGGCTGCACCACGAGTTCGGGAAATAGCGTGCGCAGCTCGGTCATGAGCATGGGCAGCCATGTCATGGCCGTGATTTCCGTGATGCCCAGGCGTAGCGAGCCGGTAAAGGGCTTGAAGCCCTTTAACTTCAGCAGCATCTGATCGCGGCGACCTAACAGGTCGGCCGCCATGTTCAGCAGGTCTTCGCCCGTGCGTGTGAGCGTGGCCTTTTGCCGTCTGCGATCAAAGATCTGAATATTGAAGCTGGTTTCAAGCTCCTGTATCCGCTTGGTGATGGCGGACTGAGTGGTGTTGAGCCGCTCGGCCGCATTGGCGAAACTGCCCAGTTGGACCACCCAGTACAAGGCTTCGATTTGCTTGAAGGTCAGCATCGTGAGCCGCGTGCAACGTTGCTTAGTCTACTGACGCGCCGGAGCGCTTGACAGCCGTGCCCCATTTGGCGACTTCTTGTTCGACGAACGTTTTGCCTTCTGCCGGCGTGTAGACCAACGGTTGGCCGCCGCGCTCTTGCAGCGCCTGGGTCATCTCGGGCGACTTCAGGATGGCATTGATCTTTTGGTTGAGGAAGGTGACGACCTCGCTGGGCGTTTGCGACGGCGCGAACACCATCGCCCAACCCACGGCTTCGAAACCGGGCAGGCCCGACTCGGCCACGGTCGGCACGTCCGGCAGCTGCGGCACGCGCTTGGCGGTGGTGACGGCCAGCGGCACGGCGGATTTGGTGCCGATATGCGGCAAGGCGGCCGTGACCGAGTCCACCATCAGCGGCACATGGTTGCCGAGGAAATCCGCTTGCGCCGGGCCACTGCCCTTGTAGGGGATGTGGCGGATTTCCACCTTCGCGTCGGCCTTGAACATCTCGGCCGACAAGTGCTGCGTGCCGCCAATGCCGGCGCTCGCATAGGCCAATTCGTCCGGGTTGGCGCGGGCTTTTTCGATCAACTGGGGCAGTGTTTCGATCCCGCTTTTCGGGTTCGCCAAAAACACCAGCGGCACGGTAAATATGCCGCCCACGGGGACAAAGTCGTTTTGCAGCGAATAGCCGGGGTGGCTGTAGAGGGTTTGGTTCACGGCCGCTGCACTGCCGCCCACCACCAGGGTGTAGCCGTCAGGCGTGCTGCGCGCCACGAACTGCATGCCGATATTGCTGCCGGCGCCGGCCTTGTTCTCGACCACCACGGGCTGACCGACTTCCTTGGCCAGCTGCTCGCCCAGCATGCGGGCAAAGATGTCGGTTGCCTGTCCGGGAGGGAAGGGCACGACCAGATTGATGGGCCGATCCGGGTAGGCGGCGTGGGCGGCGCTGGCCGCGCTCAGGATCAAGCCGGCCATGATCGAGGCGAGGCGGGGTAAGCGTGACGACATAAAAGACCTATGAATGGCTGAAACAGGAATTCGAATAACTATCAGGAAGACCGAATCATAAGGCCCCCGGTGCGTGGATGGGCGTGCATTGTCCCCGGGATGGACGGCGAGATTTTCAGCTCGCGTTCAGCTTAATGTAAATAATTCCCATTTAGACTCCGATTCGCGTTTAATGCAACTTGTGATTACAGACCGCCGTTTTGGCCCTTCGCCATCCACTTTTTGAGAAGCCCGAATGCAATACATCAGAAATCGAAAGTGCGCGCCCGTTCGTATGCCCAGCCAGACCACGCTAGCCGCCGGCGCCGCGGCTTCGGTGCTAACCACGCTGATGCTGGGGCAGCCAGGCGTCGCGCTGGCGCAAACCGCGGATAACGCCGCGGGCGTCAGCACGTTGTCGCCGGTCAAGGTCATGGGAGACGACACCACGGGCTATAAAGCCGGCAAGCTGGATTCCCCTAAATTCACCCAGCCGCTGGTCGATACGACGCAGACGGTGCAGGTCATTACCAACCAGCTCATGCGCGACCAGCAGGCGACGACGCTTGCCGAAGCCATGCGTAATGTGGCGGGGGCGGGCACTTTCTATGCCGGAGAAAACGGGAATACATCGACCGGGGATGCGATCTACCTGCGCGGTTTCGATACGTCCAACAGTATCTATGTGGATGGCATTCGCGATATCGCCAGCGTGAACCGCGATATGTTCAATACGGAAGCCGTCGAGGTGATCAAGGGGCCGTCAGGGTCTGACTACGGCCGCAGCGCGCCCAGCGGCTCTATCAATTTGATCAGCAAGCAACCGAAGCTGGATGACAGCTTCGACGCCAGTCTGAGCGTGGGCAGTGCGCGCTACAAGCGTTCTACCCTGGACTGGAATCAAAGCCTGGGCGAGACCTCGGCGTTCCGGCTCAATGTCATGGGCCAGAAGACGCACGTGGAGGGCCGCGACGAGGTGAAGAACGACCGCTGGGGTGTGGCGCCGTCATTGGCATTCGGGCTCGGTACGCCCACGCGCGTCTATCTGGACTTTCTGCACGTCAAGCAGACCAACGTGCCCGATGGCGGCGTGGTCACCATTGGTCTGCCAGGCTATAGCGCGCCGAGTTCTGCGCTGTCTTTCTTGAATGACGCGTCCAAGGCGGACACGAACAACTTCTACGGCACGCAATCGGATCACGACTACATCACGACCGATATGGCGACCTTGCGGTTCGAGCACGATATCAACGAGAAGGTGACGGTGCGCAATATCACCCGCTGGGCGCGCACCAAGCAGAACTATCTGCTGACCGCGTTCATGGCGGGCGCCTCGAACCTGACCATCGGCAACCCGAACGACCCATCGACATGGTATATGGCGCGCACGCCCAACCAGCGAAACTCGAACAACCGCATCTGGGCCAACCAGACCAACGTCACGGCGAAGTTCAATACGGGTACGCTTAAGCACGACCTGAGCGCGGGGGTCGAGTTCATGCACGAGATGCAGGACACCTTCGGCATGACGGCGCCCACGCTTCCCCCCGTCAGTATCTATCATCCGGATAACAGTATCAGCGCGAACGGCATCCATAACAATGGAGCTAACTCGCACGGCACGACCGACACGATGGCGGTGTATGCCTTCGATACGATCGACCTGACAGACTCATGGCAGATCAACGGCGGCGTTCGTCTGGACCACTATCGCACCAAATTCGATAGCGCGACGGCTTGCGGCGGATCGGGCCGCGGCGCCATTGCGTGCAATGGCGCGGCCGTGGGCACGCCCATCACCACGGTCGATGAGCGCATCTCTGGCAACCTGTTGAACTGGAAACTCGGCGCCTTGTACCGGCTGACGCCCAACGGCAACATCTATGTGAACTACGGCGTGTCGCAGCAGCCGCCGGGTGGAGCGAACTTCCAGCTTGCCGCCGCCGACACTGGCAGTAGCGCCAACCGCGTGGACTTTGCCCCGCAAAAGGCCAAGACCGCAGAGCTGGGCACCAAGTGGGAGCTGTTCGATAACCAACTGCTGCTTAGCGCCGCGCTGTTCCGCACGGAGGTCAATAACGAGGTGCAGCAGGATGCCGATGGCACGTACAGTCAGACCGCCAAGAAGCGCGTCGAAGGCATCGAGCTCGGTGCGTTCGGTCAAATCACTCCCAACTGGTCGGTCAGCGCGGGCTACACCATTCAAGACGCCAAGGTTAAGAACAGCGCAGCGGTCAGCAATGATGGCTCCAACAACCTGAGCTATACGCCCAAGCACGCGTTGTCGCTGTGGAGTACCTATCGCCTGCCGCGCGGGTTCACGGTCGGTGGTGGCGCGCGTTACGTCGGCAGCATGAAACGCGGTACGGACGGCTCCGTGGGCACGCCCGATCGGGTGGAGTCGTATTGGGTGTTTGACGCGATGGCGGCTTATGAGGTCAACAAGAATCTGGACTTCCAGTTCAATGTCTACAATCTCTTTGACAAGGAGTATGTGGCTTCCATCAACAAGAGCGGGTATCGCTATTTCCCGGGCGCGCCGCGCACCGTGATGTTGACGGCCAATATTCACTATTGATGTGATCGTCGCGTGAAGCTGCCGCCGCGGTGGTGATTCCCCGCGGCGGCGCCGCGTTTTAAGATGGATGCTCATCCCGCCGGATAGCGGCGCGCGTAATCAGGAGCCTTCAGCATGCTGCATATTCCTCAAGTGCTTACCCCCGACGAGGTACGCGAGATGCGCGCTCGTCTGCACGACGCGCAATGGGTCGATGGCCGCGCCACGGTGGGCACACAAGGAGCCGTGGTCAAACGCAATCGGCAACTCGCGGAGTCGTCGGCGCTGGCTCGTGAGCTAGGCGAAATCGTATTGCGCGCGCTGGCCCGCAACCCTTTGTATTTCGCCGCCGCCTTGCCCCTGCGCGTGGTGCCGCCCTTGTTTAATCGGTATGAATCCGAGGAAACCTATGGCTTTCATGTCGATGGCGCCGTGCGCAGTCATCCGGCGGCACCTGGATGGTTGCGCACCGATCTGTCGGCCACGCTGTTTCTATGCGAACCTGACGAATATGACGGTGGCGAACTGATTGTGAAAGACTTGTATGGCGAGCATCTGGTCAAGCTGCCTGCCGGCGACATGATTCTTTATCCCGCCAACAGTCTGCACTGCGTGACAGCGGTGACTCGCGGCGCCCGTGTCGCGTCCTTTTTTTGGATTCAAAGCATGATCCGCGAACATGGTCGCAGACAGATGTTGTTTGAACTGGATCAGACCATTCAACAACTGCGCATGCAGCTGGGTGAGACCGAGCAGACGCTGTCGCTCACCAACTGCTATCACAATCTCTTGCGCGAATGGTCCGAGCTTTGAGCGGAGCACGCAATGTGCTCCGAGCGCATGACGTGCGTTAGTCCACCATCTGCGCGAGCGAGCCTTCGATCAGTTTCTTGTAGTGAACCGAGGGCAATTCGATGAGCGGTTGACGATACTGGCTCCACATCGCACGGTCCTCGGCGGTATGGAATATCTGCGGCTCGGGCATGGCGGGCCAGGTCGGCACTTCGAACCACAAGCGCAACAAGTGACGGCGATTCTCCAGTTCCGGCGCGTCTTGATAGTCGGTGCGGCCATGCACCATCATGCGGTTATTCAGGAATTGGATATCGCCTTCCTTGAAACCCATGTCCAGGTACAGCTCCGGTGAGGCCGCGACTTTGCGTACGCGATAGAGCGCTTGGGACTCTTGTTCGGTAAAGGGAATCTGACCGCTTTTTTCCGCCAGCCGCGCGTATCCCGTCGGCAGATAGCAGGTGACTTCGTCGTTTTGCTCGTAGAAAAACGGTACGCGGTCCTTGCTGAATGTGCGCGTGGCGCGGCGCCCGTCTTCGTCGGCGCGCTTCAGATAAAGGCCATTGGCCAGTGTCTCCAACAACTCGGGATATTGTTCGGCCATGACGTTATGTACCGCCAGCGCGCTTGCAATACGGCTTTCACCGCCCGATATGGCGGACTTCAGACACATCAACCCGATGATGTCGCACGAGTCGGTGTGCATAAGCTGGCCGCCGCCTTTGCGATAGCCGCGTGACTTCGGCTCGTAATCGCTCACGTCCATCACATGACCCAGGATATCGCCCAGATACGACTGGGTCATGGGCTTGCCGATATACGAACCCAGGCCAAAGTAGATGCGCGTCATATCGTCGTCGGAATACTTCTCGCGGGGCAGGCCGCGCAGCATCAGAAAGCCCCGGCCATAGCGCAAGCGTACGGTCAGTTCACGCATCAGATCACCGACCTTGTCCAGCGGGAATGTCTCGGGTGTGATGTCCGGGAAATCCACCTCGCCCAGCGACAGTAAGTGCTTTAGCGCGCGATCGATTTCTCGTAGTTCGGAATCCGAGAGGATATGCAGACCTTCCTTCATCCAATCGATGGCGGGGCCTTTCCATACGCCGGCGCCTTCGAGTTGTGTTCCGATTTTGCTCATGTTCGGTCTCCTGGACGGATGCGGCCGCAGTGGCTCATTGTTCGATAGGGGCAGCACACGCGGCTTGCGGTGCGCGCTGGGTTTGGGGGGCGGGGTGCTGGTACACGGCGCCGTCGGCGATCAGCTGCTCGAACCTGTCCTGGCCGAGCAGCTCGATCAGACATTCGGCACTGTGTTCGCCCTTCATGGGCGCGGGGCGGCGGAACTGGCCCGGCGTGCTCGACAGGCGCGGCACGATGTTGTGCATGGGCATCATGCCGATGTCGTCATCGGGCAACTGCACGAGGCTCTCGCGTTGCACCACGTAGGGGTCAACCATCAGGTGCGAGGCGTCATAGACCGGGCCCACGGTGACGTCGGCCTCTTCGAAGATGCGCAGGTTCTCGGCCAGCGTGTGACGTCCGACGAACTCACCCACGATCGCATCGACTTCTTCGACGTGTTCCAGCCTCGCGGCCACGGTGGCGTAGCGTGGGTCTTTCAGCACGTCGTCGCGGCCGATGGTGTGGAACAGGCGCGCGCACATCGTGGCCGTCGAGGTGGATACGCACACCCATTCGCCATCGGCCGTGCGATACGTATTGCGCGGTGCCGTGGTACTGGAGCGGCTGCCAGTGCGGGCCTTGACATTGCCCGTGATTTGATAACTGGCTGCCTGCGGGCCGAGCAGCGAGATCAGAGGCTCGAACAGCGACAAGTCGATGACCTGACCGCCTCCGCCGTTGAGCCGATCATTCCATAGCGCCACCATGGTGGCGTTGGCGCCATAAAGTCCTGCTGCCATGTCGCCGAGGAAGAACGGTGGCAATACCGGTTCCCGGTCGGCAAAGCCATTGATCGCGGCGAAACCCGAATAGCCCTCTACCAGCGTGCCAAAGCCTGGCCGGCGGCGATAAGGGCCGGTCTGGCCCCAGCCCGAAATCCGCACGATGACCAGCGAAGGATTGATGGCGTGCAACACCTCGGGGCCCAGACCCATATCCTCCAATACGCCAGGGCGGAAACTTTCCACCAGCACGTCGGCGGACTTCGCCAGTTCTTTCAGGATCTCGATCGCGCGTGCGTGGTGAAAGTCGAGGCAGATGCTGCGCTTGTTACGCGCATAGACCTTCCAGAACGTTTCGACGCCGCCCGACTGAAATGCGCGCAAGCTATCGCCCGAGCTGGGTTCGACTTTCATCACGTCGGCGCCGAAATCGGCCAGCTGCAACGTCAGCATATTGCCGGCGACGAGCCGCGATAAATCGACCACGCGCACGCCGTGCAATGGGCCGCGCGCTTGGGCATTGAAGCGTTTGGCGGGGAGCTTGTTGGGCAGCGGTGTTCGGGAGTTGTCCATGCTTGTCTCTTCCATCGTTAAGGGGGCGGCCGTTGTCAATGCGTGGTGACTGTTGAATTCGGGGCGAGTGCGCAGGACCGCAGAATGGCATCGACGTCTTCGCATTCATCCATGTTGCCGATCAGGGTCGCGACCTGCCGGGCGGCATGGTCGCCAATAACGGGTGCGGCCAGATGCAGAAATTTCTGTTCGACTTGCTCGTCGCTCATGGGCCGGTCAGGCTCGCCGGGCGGCTCGTCGGATTCGGCTGTCAATGTGCGGCCGTTCTTTAGTGTCACGCGAATCTTGGCCGGACGCTTGTCCGGGTAGCGCGCCTCGCAGTCTGGGTCTACCGAGGTGGTCACGCGGCTGCAAAAGGCAGTGATATCAGGGTCCGCGCGTGTGGTTTCATCGAACTCCGCCGGTGTGAGCTTGCCGCGAGCCAGCGCCGTCGCGAGTGAGTAACGCATACTCATTTGGGCGGTCGTCATCTCGCTCCATCCGGGCATGCCATGCGCGGCGGCCACGGCGTAGGTGTCCACATGAATGGCTTCGACCTCGGCCAAGGTCAGCCGATGTGCTGCGCGCAGTTCCAGCAGGAGTTCGGTAGGCGCGTGGATGTGGCGGCAGCTGGAATAGGGTTTCAAATAGCACTGCGTGACCAGGAGCTGGTCAGGCTTGCCACCGGCTTGCAGAATCTGCAGGCCGGCGTAGTCGTGCTGTCCGTTGTCTGCACCGGCATGCGAATGGAAGTAGCCGTTCGTGGATTCCAGCGCGTCAGGCGGCCCAACCAAACCATGCTTGGCCAGAATGGCGGCGAACAGTCCCTCGCGCGCGCCCAGGCCACCATGCAGACGTTTGACGTCTCCCCCATCCAGAAAGGTAAACAGGCCGGCCGACGAGCTGGCGGCGATGCCCATGGCGCTTTCCATCCCGATGGCATCGAAGTTCAATAGTTTGCCGGCCGTGACGGCGGCGGCGAATACGCCTGCCGCCGAGGTGGGATGAAAGCCGCGCCAGCGCGTCCGAGGATGGGTAGCGGCCGACAAGCGGCATGCGATTTCATAGCCTACTGTCATGGCAGTCAGTACGTCTCGACCCGATACCTTCAGGCGCGCACCCAGCAGCAACGCGGGCGGGACGACTACGCAGCCCGGGTGCATCATGCCAGGCCGATAGCCGTCATCCAGCTCCAGCCCATGCGTGGCCGTACCCATCAGGTGCGCGGCGGCCAACAGGCCCAGATCGCGCATGTCGCTGCCGGGCAGGGCCGTCGGCATTTCACTGCCCGTTTCTCCCGCGTAACGCAATGCGCCGATGACCGACAAGGTCGCGTGCTGCGGCGCGCCTGCGATAGCCGAGCCCAGGGTGTCGAGAAAATGGCGTTTGGCGTGACGGCGTGCGTGGGTGTCGATATGTTCCCATTGCAAGCCGGCGGCGAAGTGAGCCAGCGCCTTGGTAGGAGTAAACGATGCGGTGGTTTCTCTGAGCCGAGAGAGGCTTTGCTGCACCATGTTCTCCTCCGTCTTGTCATAATGAGATCATTATATCTATGGAAAAGTAAAAGGTACAAGCCTACCCGCGCGGCGGTGGCGCGGCGCGGGTAGAGAGACGAAGTAAGCGGGAGAGTAGAGAGTGAGCCAGCCGCCGTGCGTTCAGGTCGCCTTGCGGTCCAGGTTCATTTTGTAGGTAAAGCGCTTGGAGGGATGGACGTTGATCGTGACTTCGAAGGGCTCGTTTTCTTCGCAGTAATAGCGACGCACGATGCGCAATCCGGGCGAGCCTACGGCGACTTCCAGCACTTCGGCCTGCCGTTCATCGAGCTCGATGGCTTCGAGCTCCTGCTCGATGCGCACGATCTCCAGCCCGTGCCGTTCGCGTATCAGTGAGTAAAACGGCACGTCGTAGCGCGACTTGCGCGTCAGAATGTCGTCGTACGGCGCGCGGATATGAATGATGGTGTCCGCAAATACTTTGTAGGGACCGGCAGAGGAAAGATTGCAGCCCTTTATCAGTTTCCACTTTTGCCCGGCAGCGCAGCGCAGCAGTTCCCGATCGCTGTCGCGCGCGATCAGATCGCGGCGGTCCTCTACTTGAAAACGCGTGCGTTCGCCTTCGTACTGCAACACATCTTTGATTGAGCGCATGGCAACGAGGTAGCTCGCATGTACCTCGCGGGCCTCGACCCGGGTTCCCACCCCGTGCAGGGTGGAGACCAATCCCATGGAGGACAAGCGTTTCAAGGCTTCGCGAATCGTTGTCCGGCTGACCTGGAAACGTTCGATCAGCTCTGCCTCGCGCGGCAAGAGTGTGCCGACGGGAAACGTGCCGGCGCCGATTTCCCGAGCCAAGGTGTCGGTCACGATGAGATACCGGGCGCGCCCGGACGGCGGAGCGCTGGTGTGCAGTGCCATGCGTTCGTTCCTGTGAAGAATCTGTTTTTGTGTGGAGTGGCCAAGCCATGGTGATTCTACTCGAGACCGAAATCACTTATTGACCGTGCGGAATGCCATAGTCATAATGATCTCATTATTTCTAAAAAATCTTCAGGCCCGGTCCGTGTTGCCACGTGCATGGGTGCTGTACGACTACGCAAGTTCGCATTCGTCAGATCGAGGAGAGAGGTATGAGACAGCAGGGCAAAGAGCAGAACCGCGGCCGACGCACGTGGATCAAACATATGCTGGCCGCGACGATGGCCTGTTCGCTGATGGCAGGGTTGCCGCTGTCGGTGAGTGCTGCTGGCAAGGCCGCCGCGTGGCCGACCAAGCCGATACGCATCGTCGTTCCATTCACACCGGGCGGCAGCAACGACCACATCGCGCGCCGTCTGGCGCAATCGTTATCCCAGTCCCTGGGTACCACGGTCGTGGTGGAAAACCGAGGCGGTGCGGCGGGCGTCGTGGGCTCGGCCATGGTGGCGAACTCGCCGCCGGACGGCTATACCTTCTTATTCGTGTCGGCGTCCTTGGCGACCAGCGCCGCCACGCAGAACCCGCCCTACGACACACTCAAGGCGTTTGACGCCGTAGCTCGCGTGGCGCAAGCGCCCTTTGTCATGCTGGTGCGCAAAGATTTTCCCGCGCAGACGCTCGGCGAATTTATCGAGTACGCAAAAGCGCATCCGGGACAGATCAACTACGGCACCACTGGCTCCGGCGACAGCGGCCACCTTCTGACCGAGCTGTTTAGCTCCCTGGTCGGGCTGAAGATGCAGCAAGTGGGCTACAAGGGGGTCAATCCCGCGCAAATGGATTTGCTGGCAGGGCGCTTGGATTTCATGATCACGACGTTAGCCTCGATCAATGGCACCCAAGCTGCCGAATTGCCCAAGCTGGCGTTCACCGGTACGGCGCGGGAGCCAGGCTTTCCCTCGGTGCCGACGGTGCGTGAGGTGACCCAGTTGGACTACGAGCCGCAAGTGTGGTGGGCCGTACTGGCACCGAGCGGCACGCCCGAGCCTGTCCTGGACAAGATGAATGCCGAGGTGACTCGTATCGTCGCCATGTCGGACTTTCAGACGTTCTTGGCGGGGTTAGGTGCCACGGCAGCGCCGTCGGATCGCGCGGCCATGAACGCTCAACTCAAGCATGACGTGGAAGTGTTCACCCAGACCGCTAAACGCAGCGGTATCAGCGTGGCGCAGAAGTAAATACGGGTAGGGTGCTGCTACACAGAGACCGCCCGCTTTCGTAAACGTAGTCGCGGGTCTCTTTAAGGGCGGTGATCACGATTGCCCGGTTTTTGTTTGAACGTGGCTGGCCGGATTGTCGGAGTCGCCAGCTGGCCTGCGCGAACGCGTCCAGAGCAGGCTGAAGATTGGCCATACCAGCATAATCAGCGCGGCGGTGGTGATAGTGCCCACCAAGGGATTGGACCAGAACACGTGCAAACCGGTGCCCGGCCCCAGCATGGATTGCCGAAATGCATCTTCCATCCGATCCCCCAGTACCAGCGCCAATATCATCGGTGCCAGCGGATAAGAGAGCTTTTTCAGTACGTAGCCGATCACGCCGAACAACAGCATGAACCACACATCCAGCATGGCGTTGTTGACCGAATAGGCGCCGATCGCGCAGACCACGATGATGATGGGCGCGACAATGGCGAATGGGATGCGCAGGATCGCGGCAAACAAGGGGACTGTGCTCAACACCAAAATCAGGCCCACGAAATTGCCCAGATACATACTGGCGATCAGGCCCCAGACAAAATCTTTTTGTTCAACAAACAGCAGCGGACCGGGCTGCAGGCCCCATATCATGAGTCCGCCGAGCAATACGGCCGCCGTCGCTGAGCCCGGGATGCCCAATGCGAGCATCGGCAACAGCGCAGAGGTTCCCGAGGCATGCGCGGCCGTTTCGGGTGCGATTACGCCCTCGATTTCGCCTTTGCCAAACTTGTCGCTGTTGCGGGAGAAGCGTTGCGCCAGGCCATAGCCCATGAACGATGCCGCCGTGGCGCCGCCGGGCGTGACACCCATCCAGCAACCCACGACCGTGCTGCGAATGAGCGTCATCCAATACTTCGGCATTTCTTTCCAGGTCTGCAGAACCACGCGCAGATTCATGCGGCCGCTCTTGCCTTCGAATTTGAGGCCTTCCTCCATGCTGACGAGGATTTCGCCAATGCCGAATAAGCCGATGACCACCACGAGAAAGTCCACGCCGCGTAGCAGTTCTGACCAGCCAAAGGTCATGCGTAGCTCGCCGCTTACCGTATCCATGCCGATGGCGGCCAGGCCAAAGCCCAGCATCATCGAGATAATCGTCTTGAATGGGGTTTTCTTGTCCGTGCCAACAAAGCTGCAAAACGTGAGCAAGAACACGGCGAAAAATTCTGGTGGTCCGAAGCGCAACGCAAATTTCGATACCAGCGGCGCCAGGAACGTGATCAGCAACACGCCGGATAACGCGCCAAAGAACGATCCCGTAAACGACGCGGTGAGCGCATTGCCCGCGCGGCCCTGCTGCGCCATCGGATAACCGTCGAATGTCGTGGCGACCGATGACGTTTCCCCTGGGATGTTAAACAGAATGGAGGTGATCGCGCCGGCAAACAACGAGCCCCAGTAAATACACGAGAGCATGATGATGGCCGAAGTGGGCGGCATGGTGAAGGTCAGCGGTAGCAGAATCGCCACGCCGTTGGGCCCACCCAGCCCGGGCAGCACGCCGATGATGACACCCAGTACCAGGCCTATCAGCATCATGCCCAGGTTGTACCAGCTCATCACGGTACCGAAACCCTGCATCAGCGAGTTCAGCTCATCCAATTGTGGTCTCCCTAATGCGGTTCAGTAGCCAAACAGGGCTTCGAGCGGGCCCTTGGGCAATGGCACCAAGAACTGCACCTCGAACATCCAGAACAGCAGCGCGCTCACGCCCACGCTGACCAGCGCCGTCTTTAACCACGGGCACTTACCCAGCAATCGCATAAAGCCCGCGATAAACACCGTGGAGGCGACATAGATTCCCACCATCTGAATGAGCACGATGTAAAGCGCGGTGGGGATCAGCACCATCAGTACGAGGCGGAATCGTGACCAGCTGACAAAGACCTCGGTATTGCGATCACGGCTGAACACCGATTTCAGAAAGACCGCCACGCTCGCGATGCAAATGATCAAGCCGATATGAAAGGGGAAATAGCCGGACTCCGGTCCGTCCGGGCCCCATGAGATACCGATATGCTGGTTATCCATCATCATCACCACGCCGATCAAGAAAAACACCACGGCGGTGATTGCATCGACGGCGCTATGTGTCAGTCCTCGCGGAGACGGGCTGTTCTGCGCTTGTTGATCCATCCTGTCTCCCCCGTTTATTTTTTGGCGGCAAGACCGGCTTCCTGCATCAGGGTTTTATGTTTGGCCTCGTCTTGCTCGAGAAACTTGACGAAGTCTTCCCCTGTGCGAAAGTCGGGTTTGAGCGCCTGTTTGGCCAGGTAGTCTTTCCATTCCTCGGTCTCGCTGATCTTCTTGATCAGGTCAGCGTAATAGGCGGCTTGCTCGGGGGTCGTGTCGGGCGGCAGGAAAAACGCGCGCAGCATTTGATACTGCACGTCGTAGCCGGCTTCCTTGCAGGTGGGGATGTCGGCCCAGGACTGGGTTTTGGTGACCTCGTCCTTGAAGGCCATGCGTTCGTCGGCGAACACGCATAGCGCATTGATCTGATCGGCACGCCACTGCGCGATGTTCTCGCTGGGATTGTTGACGTTCGAGTCCGTGTGCTTGCCTACGAGTTGGGTGGCCGCTTCGCCACCGCTTTTATAGGGCACATAGGTGAACTTCACATCGGCCGCTTTTTCCAGTGCGACGGTGATGATCTGGTCTTCCCGCTTGGCGCCCGTGCCGCCCATTTTGAATTTTCCCGGGGGAGCGGCCCTGACCGCTTCGATATATTCCTTCGGGGTTTTATAGGGTGCTTCAGCGTTGGTCCACAAGACGAACTCGTCTTGAGCAATCATGGCGACCGGATTCAGGTCGCGCCAGTTAAAGGGCAGATTGACCGCGAGTGGCAGGGTATAGATGGCGGAAAAGGCCACCATGAGTTTGTGCGGATTCTTGGCCGAGGCCTTGGTATCCATGATCCCTTCCGCACCGCTTGCGCCACCTTTGTTCAATACGACGGTGGACTGCTTCATGAGGTTGTGTTTGAGGATGATGCTTTGAATCGTGCGCGCCATCTGATCGGATGCGCCGCCCGCGCCAGCGGGAACGATGATTTCAACGGAGCGGGTGGGCTCCCACGCATGCGCGGGACTTATGCACAGTCCAGCCAGCAGGGAGGCCGAGGCCCCTATCCAAGCTTTGACAGACAGCGTGCGATTCAGGTGCTTCATCAGTGTCTCCTCCGGGTCATGCCACGGGTTATGTCGTGCTTGCGATACACCTTGTTATTGAGCGGTCCTGCGTGTCCGATTGCTGCGTGTGCTGCGTTCCTTCGTGAATACTCAGGGATTCTGGTTGTGCGTGAAATGTCGAATCGTCAGCGCGCCGAAGGCTGCGCCTGACTGGTTTCCGCGAGGTAATCGAGCGCCACCTGCAGCCCGCCAGGGCGATGCGGCACGCCTGCCTTCATCAAGCCCATTTCAACACCGGCCAGCGTGCCACATAGTGTCAGATCATTGAAGTCGCCCAAATGGCCAATGCGGAATATCTTGTCGGACAGCTTGCTCAGGCCCTGCCCCAGCGACATGTTGAAATGAGTGAGGATGGTCTTGCGTAATGCGTCGGCGCTATGGCCTTCGGGCATGACCACGGCCGTGAGCGCAGGGCTGTATTCCTCGGGTTTCAAGCACAGAATCTCCAGGCCCCACGCGCGCACGGCACGGCGAGTCGCCTCGGCATGCCGTTGATGACGGGCGAATACGTTGTCCAGGCCTTCGTCCAGTAGCATTCCTATGGCTTCATACAGGCCGTAAAGCAGGTTCGTAGCGGGTGTGTAGGGGAAGTAGCCGGAGGCATTAATGGCCAGCATTTCCTTCCAGTCCCAATACGAGCGCGGCAATTTGGCGCTGGCAGAGGCTTTCAAGGCCTTGGCACTGATCGCGTTGAATGCCAGGCCGGGTGGCAACATCAGACCCTTCTGCGAGCCCGCCACCGTGACATCAACGCCCCAAGCATCATGGCGGTATTGCACGGATCCCAGGGAAGAGATCGTATCGACCATCAGCAAGGCCGGATGGCCGGTGTCATCGAGCGCGCGGCGCACGGCCTGTACATCGCTGACCACGCCGGTCGCGGTTTCATTGTGCACGACGCAAACCGCCTTGATTTCGTGAGCGGTGTCGGCAGCCAGACGCTCGGCAATCTGGCGGGGATCGGCGCCATGGCGCCAATCGCCTTGCTGGAATTCCACTTGCAATCCGAGCCGGTCGGCAATGCGCTTCCACAGCGTGGCGAAATGACCCGTCTCCGCCATCAACACCTTATCGCCAGGCGACATCGTATTGACCAACGCGGCCTCCCATCCGCCGGTGCCAGAAGCTGGATAAATGATGACATCCGATTCGGTCTGGAAGATTTTTTTCATCCCCCCCAATACCGCTTTACCGAGTTCACCGAACTCCGGACCCCGGTGGTCGATCGTTGGATTGTCCATGGCCCGCAGGACGCGATCAGGCACATTGGTGGGACCGGGAATCTGCAAAAAATGACGACCGGACGGGTGCGAATGCAGACGCATCATAAGGCGCTCCAACGTAAATTTTTGGTATACAAGCTGCCAATGTTGTTGAAGAATACGCATCAAACGGTCACGCATGCAAGCATAAATTATGCGGCACCACAGCAATTTTCTCCGGCAAAACGCGGGGTTTTTCGGGGGGGTGCGGTGGAGCAGGCGAGATCGGCCGAAACCATAAATTTTGTATACCAATGAATTTGACACCGTTACTGCCCGAGGCAACATCACCCACCGGTTCGGTAGAAACCACCGATCGCCGCACCTTGCCCAGCACCATCGCGCAACAGCTGCGCGACATGATTACTGAAGGGGAATTACCCCCCGGGGCGCGGCTGAACGAGCGCAGCTTGTGCGACAAATTGGAGGTCTCACGCACGCCTTTGCGCGAAGCGTTTCGACTGTTGGCCGCCGAGGGCCTGGTCAATCTGCAGCCCAATCGGGGCGCGCAGGTGGTCGCGCTGTCGCCGCAGGATATTCGCGAAAGTTTCGAGGTTCTGGGCGGCCTGGAGGCCTTGTCTGGTGAATTGGCGTGTGAACACATTACCGACGAGGAAATCGCCGAGATCCGCGCATTGACCTTTGAGATGCAAGCCAGTCACGCGCGCCGCAATATGCCGGCGTACTTTCACGTCAACCGCGCGATTCATGACCGTATCAACGCGGCCGCGCGCAACCAGTTGCTCAGCAACGTCTACCAGAACATCAATCTGCGTGTGCAGAGCCTGCGATTTCGCTCGAATCTCAATGCGGAAAAGTGGGACAAGGCGATGTCGGAGCATCTGGAAATGGTCGATGCGCTAGCCGCGCGCGACGGCCTGCGGTTAGGACGTTTGATGCGCCAGCACTTGCGTCGCAAGGGCGAGGCGGTGTTGGAGGCGCTGGCGCTGGAAGCCCCGGCGCCTGCTGGATAAAGATCCGCCGATGCTTGACCCGCAGACGCCGTATGACATCGCTGTGTTGAACCGTTGAGGAGCCCTATGAGCGCATTCAGAGTTTCGCCCGCCCCGACCGATTTGAACGCTGAACACGCCGAGTTGGCGAGACGGTTGCGCCAGCACACGCAGGGCGAAGTGCGCTTCAACCGGGCAGACCGGGGGCGATATAGCACCGATGCATCGATCTATCAGATGGAACCCGTGGGGGTGTTGATCCCGCGCAGCGTCGATGATGTCGCCGTCGCGTTGCAACACTGCCGCGAGCTGCACATCCCGGTGCTCGCGCGTGGCGCGGGGACTTCGCAATGCGGCCAAACCGTGGGCGCCGCGCTGGTCATCGACAACAGCAAATATCTGAACCGGGTGCTGGATTTTGATCTCGCGGCCATGACGGTCACGGTGGAACCGGGTATTGTGCTGGACCATCTCAATGCGTGGCTCAAGCCGCATGGCGTGTGGTTCCCCGTGGATGTCAGCACCTCGGCGCAATGCACTTTAGGCGGGATGGCAGGCAATAACTCCTGTGGTTCGCGCTCGATTGCGTACGGCAACATGGTTCACAACGTATCGAGCATCGAGGCGCTGCTGCTAGATGGCACGCAAGCCGTGTTCTGCGAAGAGCGCCGGATGCAGAATGCGCCCGAGCGGGTACGCACGTTGATGCAGACGCTGCGTGACATCGCCACACGCGAACGGGAAGAAATCGAACGGCGGGTGCCGCGTGTGTTGCGCCGCGTGGGTGGCTATAACGTCGATATCTATCACCCACAAAGTCCACGCCCCTACAGTCCGGACGGTGACATCAACCTCGCGCACATGCTGGTGGGCAGCGAGGGCACGCTGGCTTATACGCGTAGCATCACCCTCAAACTCTCTCCCCTGCCAGTGGCCAAGGCGCTGGGCGTGGTTAACTTTCCAACCTTTTATCAAGCGATGGATATGACGCGCCATATCGTGGCGCTGGGGCCTTGTGCCGTCGAGCTGGTGGATCGCACGATGATCGATCTGGCGCGCGGCAATCCGGCTTTCCGACCCGTGATCGAAAAAGCGCTGACCGGCGAGCCCGAAGCCATTCTGCTGGTGGAGTTCGCCGGCGAGTCGCATGCCGAGCAGGTGGCGAATCTGGGTCGGTTGGTCGAGCTCATGGCCGACCTCGGATTGCCGGGCAGCGTGATAGAGATGCCCGATGCCGCCGCGCAAAAGGCGTTGTGGGATGTGCGTAAAGCCGGGCTCAATATCATGATGAGCATGCGCGGCGACGGCAAGCCGGTGTCATTCATTGAGGACTGCGCGGTGCCTCTTGAGCATCTGGCCGACTACACAAGTCAGTTAACCGAGGTGTTTGCCAAGTATGGCACCAGGGGCACTTGGTACGCGCATGCTTCGGTCGGAACGCTGCACGTGCGGCCGATCTTGGATATGCGCCGCGATGGCGCAGCCAAGATGCGCGCGATCGCCGAAGAGGCGGGAGATTTGGTGCGGCGTTATAAGGGCGCCTTCTCCGGCGAGCATGGCGATGGCCTGGTCCGCAGCGAATGGGTCGCGTGGCAATTTGGCCCGCGCCTGATGCGTGCCTTCGAAGCGATCAAGGACGCGTTCGATCCTGACCGGTTGATGAACCCGGGTAAGATCGTGCGCAGCACCAGGATGGATGACCGATCCTTGTTCCGGTTTAAACCGGACTATCGCGTGATCGCTCTGCAGCCCGCGCTGGATTGGTCGGGATGGGACGTGCATGCCGATCCCGCCATGGAAACGGTGACGCCAGCCGGCACGGGCGGTGATCCGGCACGCGGATTTGGTAAAGCCGTGGAGATGTGCAACAACAACGGGCATTGCCGTAAGTTCGATGCCGGCACCATGTGTCCTAGCTATCGTGTCACGCGCGACGAACAGCATCTAACCCGAGGTCGGGCCAACACGCTGCGGTTGGCCTTGTCGGGACAGCTAGGACCCGATGCGTTGGTCAGCGACGCGCTGCGCGAGACCATGGATTTGTGTGTCAGTTGCAAAGGTTGCAAGCGCGACTGCCCGACCGGCGTGGATATGGCGAAGATGAAGATCGAGTTCCTTAGCCACTGGCGCCAACAGCGCGGCGTGCGCATCAAGGACAGGCTGATTGCAACGCTGCCCCGGTGGGCCCCCTGGGCGGCGCGTTTGCCCTGGTTGTTTAATCTGCGCGACCGTGTGCCGGGTGCGGCGCAGATTTCGGAGCGTTGGTTCGGCCTGTCGGCAAAGCGCAACCTTCCAGCATGGCGCTCTGACGTGTTTACGCGCACAGCCTCATCGGTCCCTGCGGAGCAAGCAGATGTGGTGCTGTTTGCTGATACCTTTAACAACTATCTGGAGCCGGATAACGCGCGTGCCGCATTGGCGGTGTTGCAAGCCGCGGGCTATCGCGTGGCGATCGCGCGGCCGGCCGCAACAGATGCCCAGCCCCAGCGGCCGCTGTGCTGCGGTCGCACCTATTTGTCGGCCGGGATGGTGGACGAGGCGCGAGCGGAGGCGCTGCGCGTCGTTCAAGCCATGCGCCCTTACGTTGAGCGCGGCATCCCCGTGATCGGGCTGGAGCCATCTTGCCTGCTGTCGTTGCGCGACGAGTTTCTCGTGATGGGCCTGGGTGACGAGGCGCAGGCCTTGTCCACGCAGGCGCTGCTATTCGAGGAATTCCTGGCTCGTGAGCATCAGGCCGGGAGGTTAACTCTGGCGCTTCAGGCATTGCCGCAAAAGCGCGCGCTGTTGCACGGCCATTGTCATCAGAAAGCGTTTGATGCGGTCAAGCCCGTGCAGCGCATTCTTGGGCTGATTCCCGACTTGAAGGTGGAGCTGATCGAGTCCAGCTGCTGCGGCATGGCGGGCAGCTTTGGTTACGAGGCCTCGCATTACGAGACCTCGATGCAAATGGCGGAGCTGTCGCTGCTGCCCGCGATGAGGCAGGCAGATACCGATACCTTGCTGATCGCGGATGGAACCAGCTGCCGCCATCAAATCGCGCACGGTTTGCATACGCAGGGCGGGCGGCAAGCCGAGCATGTCGCCTGCGTACTGCACAGAGCCTTGCCAGCGGCAAGCGCCGTGTGAGCGGCCGTTGGCGCAAGCGTAGTCGTTGTCAGATCATCGACTCGCCGGTTTCTTTGGCGCGCTTTACATCGCGGCATAAGGCCACGATGAGAATAGCCAGAATCGCCGCCGAGATGACGGGCCAAACAAGGATATAAAGCGTCAGTAGCATGTTGGACTCCTTTCGATCAGGCGCGGGCCGGGGCAGGGTTGCCGGACAGCGTGCTAGGGTTGGGCAGGGCTTCTTTCTCTTGTTGAAACGACGTGACGCGCTGCGACAACTGGCTGAAATCAAAACGCTCGCGGCTCCGTAGACTCAATGCCACGCACACAATGGTGCTTACGCCATACGCTGTGAGCGATCCGGTCAACACGGTGTAGTCGCGCAGAAAACCGATGCACAAGGGCATCAACACCACCGCCGCGATCACGCCAATCACCAGCGCGGGACGACGGCCGAAGAAACCAAACGTCATCAGACCCAGCACCACACCGCCGCCCAGGGCCGCGCAGACCTCAAAGAACACCGCGACAGCGCCTTCGATGGGCAGCAATTCAAAGCGTACAACCGTAAACAGAGCCACAGCCGAGGTCACCGACCACACGAATGCGCGGTTATCGACACGGTCCCAGAAAAAGCTGGCAATGACCGGGAACACGATGGCGCCCCACAAGGCACCCACAAACACCAGCATCACAAGGATGTCCAAACGCATGCTGGCGAAAATCACGCCCGCCATGGTGGCGGCGACCATTGTGGCCCGGCCCCACCACAGCATGCGGCGCGGATCGGGCTTGCCCTTGGCAAGATTGCGCGCGTAGACGTCGGTCATGACAATGGCCGAGAGCGCCGCGAGATCGGAGTCGGCCGTCGACGACAGCGAGCCCACCACCAGAATAAAGAACAACGCAATGCCCACCGGCGGCAGATAGGTCGAAGCCATTTGCGGGATGATGTTATTCAAGTCGCCGTCTACCGGTTGCAGGCCGACGAATAGTGCCAGCAATCCCAGCATGCCCAAGCCGATCACCACCGCGCCATAGCCGATCGTGGCCGTCAGAAAGGTAGGCTTGATCAGGTCTTCCCGCACGGCGAACAGACGCTGCGCGATCGTTTGGTTGCCAATGGCATACGCCAATACCGCGACGAAATACGGTGCGCCTTGTTCGAGAATCGCCGTAGTGGAATAGAGGTCCGCTTGTTCGGGCGATAGCCGCCACATGTTGGTATCCAACAGATCGGGTCCGCCTGCATTAAAGAAGATCAGCGGGATGATGATCACCGCCGACAAGATCATCGCCAGCAATTGCGCAAAGTCGGTCATGACCGACGCGCGAAAGCCCGACCAAAATGAGTAGGACAAGACGCCCAGACCCGCGATCAGCACACCTTGCGTAAAGCTCAAGGGGCTCAAGATCGACACCAGTGCACCCGCCGCGGTGAAGTTCACCATCAGACTGATACAGCTGCCAATGATGTTCGATATTGCCATGATCATCTGGCTTGACGTGCCGTGGCGCGCTTGCAGGATCTCCGCCAAGGTGTGCGCCTTGGGCGCCAGTTGACGAAAGCGTTTGCCAAAAGGGTAGATGAACAGAATCATCAACGCGCCCCAGAATCCATAATGGATGGGGCCCGACAGCCCGTACTTAAAGCCAGATGTCGCGCTAGCGTAAAAGGAAGCCGCCCAGATCCAGGTGGCGATCATGCTGGCGGCGGCAAGGCCAAAGCCGACAGCGTTGTTCGAAGTCATGTAGCCGTCCACATTTTCATTGCGCTTGCCAATGAACAAAGACATCAAAAATGTGGCGCCGTAAAACCCGACCAATAACATGATGGCCGTTGTGCCCGATAGCTGAAAAAGCTGTGCTTCCTGCATGGGGATGTTTTTCTCCTCTTGTCGTAGCGCACCCGAAAGCGCGCGACCGCCCAAGCCATTTCCGCACTGTGCGATGGGTGGCGACAACCCACTGGCGTGCTGAAACACCGTACGCGCGATCGACGCGCGCACGTTATCCTGCGTGGCTGGTGCCGGGTGTCGGCTAGCCATGCAGCGTTGAACGCACACAAAGGTGCAGCGCTACCGCGGGCCGTGTTCGTGGGCGACGGCGCCCAGTCGGATCCCGAGATCGGAAGCAATGAACCGGCTTGTTTAGCCGGCATGGTGTTACGCGGCCAAACCCGCTGGCCCGAGATTGTGTTTCAGCAAAATTGCCGGGCCGCTGTGCGCAGCCTAGTGATGGATGACCATAAGGCTGTGACCGGCCATCCGTAAAGGGCTAGGAGTATAAAGGTTTGCATGCAAACTGTCTATGCCCGCTACACATTGATTCATCAAGTAACCTGTGTGCAGTATATTGAGGCAGCAGGGGGCATCCAAGCCGCCTGCGTTTAGACCTCAGGAGGTGCATATGAATGATTCGAAAAACAAAGCAGCCGTGGGTTCGACGACGGGAGCCGGCGCTCCCGCACCGAGCGATCGTAATTCGCTGACCATCGGACCGAATGGCCCTATCGTTTTGCACGATGTGCATTTCCTGGAGCAGATGGCGCACTTCAATCGCGAGAAAGTGCCAGAGCGTCAACCGCATGCCAAGGGCTCAGGTGCTTTCGGTGTGTTTGAAACGACCGAAGACGTCTCCGCCTACACCAAGGCGGCGCTGTTTCAGAAAGGCTGTCAAACCGAAATGCTCGCGCGTTTTTCGACGGTGGCGGGCGAGGCGGGCAGTCCCGACACGTGGCGCGATGTGCGCGGGTTTTCGCTGAAGTTCTATACGACCGAAGGCAACTACGATCTTGTGGGTAACAACACGCCGGTATTCTTCGTGCGTGACCCGATGAAGTTTCCCCATTTCATTCGCAGCCAGAAACGCCTGCCGGATTCCGGTTTGCGCGACAACCATATGCAGTGGGACTTCTGGACGCTCAATCCCGAGACCGCGCACCAGGTGACGTATTTGATGGGTGAACGTGGGCTGCCGCGTACCTGGCGCCATATGAACGGCTATGGCTCCCACACCTATATGTGGGTCAATGCCGCGGGCGAACGTTTCTGGGTGAAGTATCACTTCCATTCGCAGCAGGGCACGAAGAACTTCACCAACGCCGAAGCGATGGAGATGGCCGGTCGCGATGCTGACTACCATCGTCGTGATCTGTTTGACGCCATCGCGCGCGGCGAGCATCCGGTGTGGACGATGTTCGTGCAAGTCATGCCGTATGCGGATGCCAAGACGTATCGCTTCAATCCTTTCGACCTGACCAAGGTCTGGTCTCATAAGGACTACCCGTTGATCAAGGTCGGCACGATGACCTTGAATCGCAATCCGGAGAACTTCTTCGCGCAGATCGAGCAGGCCGCGTTCTCGCCGGGCAATACGGTGCCGGGTATCGGCCTGTCGCCCGACAAGATGCTGCTGGGTCGCGCGTTTGCCTACAACGACGCGCAACGCAATCGTATCGGCACCAACTTCCATCAGCTGCCGGTGAATAAGCCCAAGTGCCCGGTGCAGTCCTATATGTTCGATGGCCAGATGGCTTACGAACACAGTGGTAATCAGCCGGTTTACGCGCCCAACTCGCAAGGGCGTACCTGGTCGGACACGACCGGCAAGATGGAAGACGGTTGGGAGGCCGATGGCGACATGGTGCGCAGTGCCTACACGCTGCATGCCGAGGACGATGACTTCAGTCAGCCAGGCGCGCTCGTGCGCGAAGTGTTCGATGATGCCGCTCGCGCGCAGCTGGTCGAAACCGTCGCGGGTGCGTTGTTAGGCGGCGTGCGCAGCCCGGTGCTTGAGCGTGCGTTCGACTACTGGAAACAGATCGACCCCGATGTGGGCCGGCGCATCGAGGAAAAAGTCCGTGCGGGCCAAGCGCCGGAACCAGCCTCGGGCATGAGCGAAGCCTGATCGTGAACGCGTCGGCCTGACGGCGCGGTAATGCGATAAGAAATCGGCGAGCCAGGCGTGATGCCTCGCTCGCCGTTTATGTTTTACCGTCTATGCCGCGATCAAAACTCTTCCAGGTAGCGCATGCGAAAGCGACGCCCCTTGATGTTGCTGTTCGATATGCGCGCAAACGCCTGTTTGGCGATCTGGCGATCGATAGCCACATAGGCGCTGAATTCGTGGATATTGATCTTGCCCACTTGTTCGAAGGTCAAGCCGCCATCGCCGGTCAGCGCGCCCAACAGATCGCCGGGACGTAGTTTGTCCTTCTTACCACCTTGGATGCATAGCGTCACCATCGGCGCACGCAATGGTCGGTCCGCCTTCGGACGTAGCGCCTTGATATCCGCCCACTTCAGCGGGCTGCCCTGATATTGTTCGATCAAGTTCGCCCAGCGCATTTCCTCGGGCGAACACAGGCTTAGTGCCAGGCCCTTTTGATCGCCCCGACCGCTGCGGCCAATGCGGTGGATGTGCACTTCCGTATCCTTGGTCACATCCACATTGATGACTGCGCTTAGATTCTGGATGTCCAAGCCGCGTGCCGCCACATCGGTGGCCACCAGCACGGCGCAACTCTGGTTGGCGAACTGGATCAGGATCTCATCGCGTTCGCGTTGCTCCAGATCGCCATTCAGTGCCAGGGCACTGATGCCTTCGGCCTGCAAGCGTTCCACCAGATCGTGGCTACGGATCTTGGTATTGCAAAACGCCAGCGTGGAGGCCGGCCGGAAATGCGCGAGCAGCGTGGCCACGGCGTCCAGCCTTTGGCTGTTATCGATCTCGTAAAAGATCTGTTCGATGCGGCTCGCGTCATGTTGCGCCTCGACCTTGACTTCGGCCGGGTTACGCAAAAAGCGCGCGCTCAGCTTGCGAATATTGTCGGGATAAGTCGCCGAGAACAGCAGGGTCTGGCGTTTGCCTGGGCATTGGGAGGCAATGGCCACGATATCGTCGTAGAACCCCATGTCGACCATGCGGTCTGCCTCGTCCAGGACCAAGGTGCTCAGTTGGGACAAATCGAGACTGCCCCGCGCCAGGTGGTCCTGGATGCGGCCCGGCGTGCCCACAATCAGGTGCGCACCACGGGCAAGCGATTCGGCTTGGGGTCTGGCAGCCGCGCCGCCGCAGAGCGTCAGGACTTTGACGTTGGGAATCAGGCGGGCCAGCCGGCGCAGTTCCTGCGCCACCTGGTCGGCCAATTCCCGCGTGGGGCAAAGCAGCAGCGCCTGCGGGACCAGGCGCGCGACATCCAGTTTTTGCAGCAGGCCCAACCCAAAAGCGGCGGTCTTGCCACTGCCTGTTTTGGCCTGGGCGATGAGATCGCGGCCTTCGAGAATGAGCGGCAGGCTCTGCGCCTGGATTGGCGTCATGTGGTCAAAGCCCAGGCTTTGCAGGTTTTCTAACAAAGCGGGTAGCAAAGGCAGGGCGGAAAAAGGGGATTGAGTCACGACGGAACCGAAATAAAAGCCAAGTAACTCACAGTGTATGCGTTTGTACGACGCCGCTGGGATCATTCGGGCCATTCACGCAGCTGGCAACATATTTCACGCTTGCTTATGCCTCTGATACCAGGGCGTCACGCCGTTTCTATACAATCCCGTCCTCACTCCCGCGAGGGAGGGCTTTGTGGCCGTATATGCAAGAGATCGCAGTTTATATTCGCAGCCGATGCAAGTTCGGCGATCAGGTGGTTTCCTACGCCACGCTGTCCCAACTAAAGCATTGGTGGCCACAGGCACGCTTGCGGGTCGTGGCGCAGCATGCGGTGTCGCATTACTACTGCTCATTACCCTGGGTGGATGAGTTCGTGCAGGCAGAAACGCTGGTCGAGGCGGTACGCGCCATGCCGACTCGCGCGGATCTGGCGGTGAGCCTGCACCACACCAGCGAGCGCTACGCGCTCGTGAATCTGCTGCGACGGCCAAAGCTGCGGCTAGGGTTTCGTAATCGCCGTTTGCTCGATTGTTGCTGGACCCACGCGCACGACAAAGACATTAACGAGTACATCGCGCTGGCCAACTTGTTATTGTTGAATACGTACCGGCCCGTCGCGCCCGAGGAGGCTTCACGTCGGTGTTTCGAACAGATCGCGGCGCAGGCGGTGCCGCAGCCTGCCCCCGCCGATATCGTGATGATTCCCGGTGGTGGCGATGGGGAGTTCAAGCGTTGGGGCGTCGCGAATTTCTTGGCGCTGGCCGATTCGCTGAAAAGCCGTCTTGGCGGCGATGCGCGATTCAGCTTCGTGCTGGGGCCGGCCGAGGCGGCCGAAGTTGGGGCGCTCCAGGCCCTGCGCCGGCCGGACTTCGAACTGATCGTCGGCCGCTCGATTCCCGAGTTGGCCAGCTTGATGCTGAATGCGCGGCTGGTGGTGGCCAACGACTGCGGGCCTTCCCATATCGGCCAAGGCGTGTGCGTGCCATATGTGGGCGTGTTCAACGAAGCGAATCCTGAATGGTTCTGGGCCCGGCCTTACTCGGCCGCGGTCTATCCGGAGAACGGCGTCGTCGACATCCAGCGCGTGAGTCCCGCGCGCGTGGCGGATGCCTGCCTGCGGGTACTCTCCAGCGTCCGTCCTTACTGATTCTCGCGCCGGCGCAATGCCGGCGCCGTCGCCTTTTGCCTGGCCGTGTATGCCAGGTCGGGAAACCACCATCACGGGTAAACCCTCAGCTCTACGACCTTGACCATTTGCTGCATTGCGGCGAATATTCCCGTTTTCGAGAATTCTCATATCCGAAAATAAATTCGGTGTGCAAAGGATGATGCGGCATGACGGGCGGGAAGGTATACGACTATCTGATCATTGGCGCGGGAATGGCTGGCGCCTCGCTGGCCTACCGGCTGCGGGACCGCGGGTCGATCATGGTGGTCGAGATGGAAAGCCAGGCCGGTTATCACACGTCCGGGCGCTCGGCTGCGATGTTCATGGAAACCTATGGTACGCCGACGATACGCGCCCTGACTCGGGCTAGCCGGGCGTTTTTCGAAGCGCCGCCGGCGGGCTTTAGCGAACATGCTCTGCTGGCCGATCGCGGCGTGGTCTATATCGCGCATGAAGGGCAGGAGAGCTTGCTCGCCGAGACTCTCGAACAACTGCAGGCTACGGGCGCGACGGTACGCTTGCTGAGCGCCGACGAAGTGGTCGAACGCGTGCCTTGCGTACGTCGCGAGGGCCTGATCGGTGCGATCGAGGAGCCCGACGCCATGGATATCGATGTGCATGCGCTATTGCAGGGTTTCCTTCGCGGCGCGAAGCAGTCGGGTGTGGAATTCACCTATAGCGCGGCCGTCGAGCGGGCAGAGCGCGAGGGTGAATTGTGGCACGTGACGCTCTCCAATGGCGCGAAAGTGGCCGCGCGTAGTGTGGTGGATGCGGCAGGCGCGTGGGGCGAGCGTGTCGCCGCATTGTTTGGGGCCGCGCCGCTGGGCTTGCAGCCCAAGCGTCGCAGTGCATTCACTTTCAAGCTCGATGCGAACGATGGCCAATGGACCGATACCGATCACTGGCCCGCCGTCGTGGGCGTAGACGAGTCTTTCTACTTCAAACCGGATGCTGGGCAGTTCCTGGGTTCGCCCGCGAACGCCGACCCGGTTGAACCGCACGATGTCGTGGCCGAAGAGCTCGATATCGCAATCGGTATCGACCGCATTTGCACCGCGACAACGTTGACGATCCGCCGCCCGAAGCACACCTGGGCAGGACTGCGTTCGTTTCTGCCCGATGGCGATTTCGCCATCGGCTGGGACCCGCAAGTGAGCGGATTTTTCTGGCTGGTGGGACAGGGCGGCTACGGTATCCAGTCCGCGCCCGGCGCTTCGCTGCTGGCCGCCAACCTCGTCCTGGGCGAGCCGCTGGACCCGTCTTTGCAGGCCGAAGACATTGACGCGGCGCTCGTATCGCCAGCACGTTATCACGCTTGAATCCCAACACCTAAACAGCGAGTCACTGATATGAGCATTGAACGTTACGAGTCTCCCTTGGGCCTGCCTTTCTCGCGCATGATCCGCGCCGGCGGTTTTGTGTTCTTTTCGGGCCAGATCCCGATGGACAGCAATGGCCAGGTGGTGCGCGGCGATATCAAGACGCAAACGGCTGCCGTCATGGAACGCCTGCGCGACAGTCTTGCCGAGGTCGGTCTGGGCTTTGAGGATGTAATCAAGGCCACCGTGTGGCTATCGGATCTGGCGATGTTCGCCGAGTTCAATGAGGTTTATCGCACGTATTTCACGGCAGGTCTGCCAGTGCGTTCGACGGTTGAAGCCAAGCTCGCGATGGGCGTGGATCTGGAAATCGAAATCCAGGCGTTGGATCGTTAACGCCACTGACGTCCAGGAGACAGGCAATGCGCATCTTCACCGCATCGTTGGCCACCGAGACCAACACCTTTTCGCCCATCCCCACGGGTATCGATTCGTTCAGGTCGCGCGGCTACTACCGCGCCGGCGAACATCCCGACACCATGCAGCAGTTCGCCGGACCGCTGTGGGCGGCGCGCCAGCGTGCCAAGGTGCACGGATGGACGGTTATCGAAGGCACCGTGGCAGGTGCCATGCCGGCGGGTCTGACTACGCGTCACGCATACGAAACGCTGCGCGATGAGATTCTGCAGGATCTGCGCAATGCCGGTCAGGTCGATATGGTGGTGCTGGGATTGCATGGCGCGATGGTCGCGGACGGCTACGACGATTGCGAAGGCGATCTGATTTCGCGCGTGCGCGAGATCGTGGGCCCTGATGTCGTGATCGGCGCCGAATTGGATCCGCATTGCCATATGACGCCGCTGATGTATGACACGGCCGACGTGCTGGTGTGCTTTAAGGAGTACCCCCACACCGACATTCTCGAGCGAGCCTATGATCTGGTGGACCTGTGCGCGGCCAAGGTGCGCGGCGAGGTCAAGCCCACGCTTTCGGTGTTCGACTGCGAGATGATTTCCATCATGCATACCAGCCGCGAGCCGATGCGCAGCTTCGTCGATCGGTTGCTGGCGATGGAAAAAGAGCCTGGCATTCTGTCGATTTCTATCGCGCACGGTTTCCCCTGGGGCGATGTGCCCGGGATGGGATCTAAGGTCCTCGTCTACACCGATGGCGATGCGGCGCGCGCGCAGCAATTGTCTGAAAGCCTGGGTAAAGAGATCATTGCGTTTCGTGATTCCTTGCAGCCCGCGTACCCCTCGACGGCCGAAGCCCTGAAGATCATCCAGGACAATCAGCGCTACCCCGCCTTGCTGGCCGATTCCGCCGACAACGCGGGCGGCGGCGCGGGTAGCGATTCGACCTATGTGCTGGCCGAGTTCCTCGAAAAAGGCGTGCGTGACGCCGCGATTGCTCCGATCTGGGACCCGGTGGCGGTGGGTCTGTGCATGAACGCAGGCGTGGGCGCCACGTTGCAGTTGCGCATCGGCGGCAAGGTGTCGGCGGCCTCAGGTAATCCCGTCGATGCCCGCTGTGTCGTCAAGGCGCTCAAACGCGATGCCTATATGACCGGGCTGTCGAACACGCCATCGCTGATCGGCGATGTGGCAGTAGTCGAGACCGAGGGCATTACGCTGGTGCTGAACACCGTGCGCAATCAGGCAATCGGGCGCGACCTCTTCACGCAATTTGGCATCGATCTTTCGCAATTCAAAATCATCGTGGTGAAGTCCTCGCAGCATTTTTATGCGGAGTACTCCAAGGTCGCGGCACAGGTGATCTATCTGAAGACGCCGGGCTCGGTGTCGTCGGACCTCAATGCGCTGCCGTATCAAAAAATCGTTTACCCCAAGTGGCCACTGATAACGCCGGCCGTGTAAACGCAGCAGAACTCGATAAACACAGGAGAGCAGTTATGACGAAGACATTCGCAGGCTTGAGAACGCTGGCTGCGACGCTGACCGCGGCTGGCGTATTGCTGGCCAGCGGTAGCGCATGGGCCACGACGACGGTGCGCATGGCGCCCAACGGCGATCTGAAGACGCTGGATCCGTCGTTCAACACGGTCTATATCACGCGTAACCATGGCTACATGGTGTTCGACACCTTGTTCGCTCAGGACAGCAAGGGCGAGATCCGCCCGCAGATGGTCGATACCTGGACCAAATCCGACGACGGCAAAAAGTGGTCGTTCACATTGCGCGACGGCCTGCAGTTCAATGACGGTGCACCGGTGACCGCGGCGGACTGCGTTGCATCTATCGAGCGCTGGGCCAAGAAAGATACGCTGGGCCGTCTGATGATAAAGGCCGGCGCAAAGCTCAATGTGGTCAACGACAAGACGTTCGAGCTCACCCTGGACAACGATTTCGGTCTGGTATTGGCGGCCTTGTCCAAACCTTCGGGCATGCCGCTGTTCATCATGCCTAAGCGCTTGGCCGACACCGACCCCAACGTGCCGATCACCGAAATGGTGGGCTCGGGCCCGTTCCTCTTCAAGAAAGACGAATGGGTGCCTGGCAACAAGGTCGTCTACGTCAAGAACCCCAACTACAAGCCGCGCGCCGAGCCTGCCGATGGCCTGGCCGGGGGCAAGGTCGCGAAAGTGGACCGGGTGGAGTGGGTCTACATTCCCGACGCCAACACCGCCGCCGCGGCGTTGCAAAACGGCGAGATCGATATGATCGAAAGCGTGACGCCGGACTTCCTGCCCGTGCTGGAAGGCAATTCGGAGGTCAACCTGATCCCGTCGCTGGCCTCGCAAGGCATGGTCGTGCCGAACTTCCTGCACCCGCCGTTCGACAATGCCAAAGCCCGTCAGGCGATGTATCACGTGATCGATCAGGCGGCATTCGTGTCGGCAGTCGGTTATGGCGGCAAGTATCGCACCGAGTACTGCGGTTCGATGTACACCTGCAGCTCGCCTTTCGCGACTGATGCGGGTGCCGCGCCTTATAAGAAGCCGGATTTCGAAAAGGCCAAGCAACTGCTCAAGGAAGCCGGCTACAAGAACGAAAAGGTCGTGATCCTGTATCCGACAGATAACGTGAACGGCCCGGCCAACCTCGTGCTTGCCCAGGCGCTGCAAAAGGCCGGCTTTAACGTGGATCTGCAGGCCATGGACTGGGCGTCCGTCGCCGCGCGTCGTTTGAAGAAAGACGCGCCCGATAACGGCGGATGGAACATCTTCCTCACGCATGGCGGTTACTTCGATGCCAGCACGCCGGTGACCAATCCGTGGCTGTCGGCGCCTTGCGGCAACGGCTTGCCCGGCTGGCCCTGCGATGAAGAACTCGACAAGCTGCGCGCGCAATGGATTGCCGAAGGCGACCCCGCCAAGAGCAAGGAACTCGCCGCCAAGATCCAGGAACGCGCCTACGAATCGGTGCCTTATGTGATGTGGGGCGAATTCAAGCCCGTGATCGCCACGCGCGGCCTGAAAAACACCGACTTGATGAAGGTCGGTATCCCCGTGATGTGGAACGTCGAGAAGTAGTGTGAGGCCGCCCGGCGGGACCTTGCCCAAGGAGTGTTGAATTGCCGTACTTAATACGAAGACTGGTCGCCACTATCCCCGTGATGGTGATCGTCGCGGTGTTTGTCTTCTTTCTTGCCCACATGTCGCCGGGTGATCCGGCGGCCGTGCTGGCAGGGGATAACGCCACCGTGGAAGACGTGGAGAAAATCCGCGCCGCCATGGGGCTGGACAAACCGCTGGTCGAGCAATTCCTGCACTGGGGCGGCAACGTTCTGCGGGGCGATCTCGGGGTATCGACATCGACAAAGATGCCGGTGCTGACCTTGATTCATCAGCGCATGGGACCGACCTTGTCGATTGCGCTGTTTACGATCCTCCTGGCGGTGTTCCTCGCGTTGCCGCTGGGGGTGATCGCCGCGTGGAAAGCCGGGTCGCTGACGGACCGATTGATCATGCTGGGGTCGGTCGTGGCCTTTTCCATCCCGGTATTCTTGATCGGCTATGGCTTGGCCTATGTGTTTTCCGTCAAGCTGGGCGTGCTGCCCGTGCAGGGTTATAAGCCCATGTCGGACGGGCTGGCTACGTATGCGCGCCATCTGGTTCTGCCCTGTGTGTCGCTGGGTCTGGTCTATATGGCGTTGCTCACGCGTATGACCCGCGCCACCATGCTGGAAGCGCTGGGCGAGGATTACATCCGCACCGCGCGCGCCAAGGGGCTGGATTCGCGTCTCATCATCTGGCATGCGTTGAAGAACGCCGCCAATCCGATTGTCACGACCATCGGTGTCGGTATCGCCATGTTGATCGGCGGAGTGGTGGTGACGGAGACCGTCTTCGCGATCCCGGGTCTGGGACGGTTGACGGTGGATGCCGTGTTGCGTCACGACTACCCGGTTATTCAGGGGGTCTTGCTGATCTCTTCGGCTGTCTATGTGCTCATCAACCTGTTGGTCGATCTGAGCTATCGCATCTTTGATCCCAGAATGGACCGCTGATCGTCATGCAAGTGCTTGCTCCCAATCCTATCAGCAGCCGCAAACGCATCGCGTTCGCGCTGCGTCAACAACCCACGATGTATTTCGGCATCGCGGTCCTGGTCGCATTGGCCTTGATGGCGATTTTCGCGCCGTGGATCGCGCCCTACAGTCCCACGGACATCAATCCGTTAGCCCGGATGAAGCCGCCATCGGCCGCCCATATTTTTGGCACCGATGCGTTGGGCCGCGACATTTTCTCGCGTGTTGTCTGGGGCGCGCGCGTGTCCCTGGTGGTCGGCATCGCGGTCGCCTTGCTCAGTGTCTTGTTGGGCGTGGTGATCGGTATGCTGGCCGGCTATTTCTCCAAGCTGGACATGATCATCATGCGGATCATGGATGGCTTGATGGCGATACCGAACATCCTGCTGGCTATCGCGTTGATGGCGGTATTCAAAGGCGGTTTGCTCACGGTGATCGCGGCCATCATCATCCCGGAAGTGCCACGGGTCGTGCGGCTGGTGCGCGCGCTCGTCATGTCGATTCGCAATCAGCCCTATGTGGAGGCCGCGCATGCGCTGGGTACGCGCACGCACAAGATCCTGGTCATGCATATCCTGCCGAACCTGTTTGCGCCGTTGATGGTGCAGGCGACCTTCATCGCCGCTTCGGCCATCATCACCGAGGCCGTGTTGAGCTTTCTGGGTGTGGGCATTCCGCCGCAGACGCCGAGCTGGGGCAACATCATGGCCGACGGACGCAATTTCCTGTCGATTGCCTTTCACATCATTCTGTTCCCAGGCCTGTTCCTGGCGATGACGGTGCTGGCGGTCAATATGCTGGGTGACGGGTTGCGCGACATGCTGGACCCCAAACTGGCCAAGAAGATTTAAGGCGGGCGACGTGATGAGCAATCAAGACATTCTGCGCGTTGAGAATCTCAGCGTGCATTTCGAGGGGCTCGAACGCACGGTCGTGGCCGTCAACAACCTGTCGTTCCATGTGCGCAGCGGCGAGACGCTGGGCATCGTGGGCGAGTCAGGCTGCGGCAAGAGCGTGACCTCGCTGGCGATCATGCGTCTGCTGGCGAAATCGGCCAAGATACATAGCGGCGCGATTCATTTCGAGGATCAGAACCTGTTGGCGCTGTCCGAGCGGCAAATGCGTGCCGTGCGTGGCAATCAGCTGTCGATGATTTTCCAGGAGCCGATGACGTCCTTGAACCCGGTATTCACGGTCGGCCGGCAGATCGCGGAGTCGATCGTACGGCATCAGGGCAAGACCTATAAACAAGCCCTGGTGGACGCGCAGGGACTGTTGGAACTGGTGCAGGTCTCCGACCCGAAAAAGCGCTTGTCGAACTATCCCTTCGAGTTGTCGGGCGGCATGCGGCAGCGGGTCATGATTGCCATCGCGCTGGCCTGCCGGCCCCGCCTGTTGATCGCCGACGAACCCACCACGGCGCTGGATGTGACGATCCAGGCGCAGATTTTGCAGATCCTCAAGGACATTCAGGCGCAGCTCGGTACCGCCATCGTGCTCATCACGCACGACCTGGGTGTGGTGGCCGAGGCATGCGACCGTGTCATGGTGATGTATGCCGGCTCCAAGGTCGAAGAAGGCTCGGTGTCCGACGTGTTGTACCGGTCCAAGCATCCGTACACCCAGGCACTGATCCGGTCGCTGCCAGCCTTTGCCGATGCGGATGCCAGCCAGACCCGGTTGGCGGAGTTGCCGGGCATCGTGCCAACGATCACGCCCCAGGCGCGCGGCTGTGCGTTTGCGTCGCGCTGTTCGCATGCGATCGACGCTTGCCAGACGACGCCGCCCATCGCTTTGCAAGACGGTGGTATCCATACCTACTGGTGCAGGGTAGCGGCTTAGTCGCATCGACGAAATCTATAGCGAGTAGCGAATATGGCTAACGAAATTCCGCGCACTGCACATGCCGGCGACGTCCAGATGGAAGTCATCGGACTGAGCAAGCGTTTCACGGTCAAGAGCGGTGGCAAGAACGCCGTGCTCAATGCGGTCAACGATGTGTCGTTCACCGTCAAAAAGGGCGAGACCTTCAGTATTGTCGGGGAGTCCGGCTGCGGTAAGTCGACGCTTGGTCGATGCATTGCGCGCCTGCTCGAACCGTCGGACGGCCGGGTGATGTTCGAGGGGCAAGACATCGGCAAACTCGCCCACGGAGAGTTGCGCGAACTGCGCAAGAAGATCCAGTTCATCTTTCAGGATCCGTATTCCTCGATGAACCCGCGCATGCGAGTGCGATCGGTATTGGCCGAGCCCTTGCACAACTTTAACGTGCCGTCCGCCAAGGTCGCCGCGCGTCTGGATGAGTTATTGCGTCTGGTCAGCCTGAAACCGGAATCGTTGGATAAGTATCCGCACCAGTTCTCAGGCGGCCAACGTCAGCGACTGGTGATCGCGCGCGCCCTGGCGCTGGAGCCCGAATTCATCGTCTGTGACGAACCCGTATCGGCGCTGGACGTGTCGGTGCAGGCGCAGGTCATCAATCTGCTGGTGGATCTGCAGGAATCCCTGCACCTGACTTATCTGTTTATCTCGCACGATCTGAGCGTGGTGCGTCATCTGAGTCATTCGGTGGCCGTGATGTATCTGGGGCGCGTGGTGGAAACCGGCACGCGGGACGAGATATTCAATACCCCGCGGCATCCCTATACGCGCGCGCTCATGGCGGCGGTGCCGCGCTTTTCCGAGGCCAGCCAGGGTGAGGCAAAGTCGCTGCGACTGACGGGCGAAATCCCCAGCCCCTTGTCGCCGCCTTCGGGTTGCGCTTTCCGTACACGTTGTCCCAACGCACAGCCTTTATGCGCCGAGCGTTTGCCAGAGGCCAAGCGATTCAGCGATAGCCACGTGGTGGCCTGTCATTTTGCCTAATTCATTTTCCGTGGAGCAGGGTATGAGCAACCCGACCAATGATTCCTTTGACCTGATTCTGTCTGGCGGCCTGGTGGTCGACGGTACCAACGCCAAGCCATTCGTGTCCGATATCGGCGTGCGCGGCGACCGTGTTGCCGCCATTGGCGATTTGAGTCAGGCTAATGCGACCCGTCGCGTAGATGTGTCCGGTCTGGCAGTGTCGCCCGGCTTTATCGACTCGCACACGCACGACGATAATTTGTTGCTGCGCAAACCCGCCATGGAGCCGAAGATCTCGCAAGGGGTGACGACGGTGGTCACGGGCAACTGCGGCATCAGCCTGGCGCCCTTGCTGCACGACAGCCCGCCGCCGCCTTTGGATCTGTTGGATTTGGGTGGCAGCTACGTGTTCTCGACATTCGCGGGCTATCTCAACGCCTTGCGTGAGACACCGCCGGCCGTCAATGCGGCTTGCATGCTGGGGCATTCGACCCTGCGTGCGGCGATCATGCCGAACCTGGATCGCAATGCGACGCCCGATGAAATCGAACGCATGCAGCGCCTGGCGCAGGAAGGCATGGAGGCCGGCGCGATCGGGATTTCCACTGGCACGTTTTATCCGCCGGCCGCTAACGCAACGACGGAGGAAATCATTGAAGTCTGCCGTCCGCTTTCGCAGCACAACGGTATCTATGCCACGCACATGCGCGATGAGGGCGATCACATCGTCGAGGCATTGAACGAGACCTTCCGCATCGGTAAGGAACTCGATGTGCCCGTGGTGATCTCGCACCACAAGTTGATGGGCAAGCAGAATTTTGGTCGCTCCAACGAGACGCTGGCCATTATTTCCGAAGCGATGAAGGGTCAGGAAATTTCGCTGGATGCCTATCCCTATATCGCGGGCTCGACCATCCTGAAGAAAGACCGCGCGCTGCTGTCGGCCAAGACGATCATCACGTGGTGCAAGCCGTTCCCCGAATATACCGGCCGGGATTTGGATGATATCGCCAAGGAACGTGGCAAGGATCGCTGGGATGTCGTGGACGAACTGATGCCCGCGGGCGCCATCTACTTCATGATGGACGAGGACGATGTCCAGCGCATCATGGCCTTTCCCGACACCATGATCGGGTCGGACGGTCTGCCGCACGACACCCATCCGCATCCGCGGTTGTGGGGTACGTTCCCGCGCGTGCTGGGTCACTACAGCCGCGACCTGGGTCTGTTCCCGTTGGAAACCGCCGTGTGGAAAATGACCGGGCTGACCGCCAGCCGCTTTGGCCTGAAGGACCGTGGCGTCATTCAAGAAAATGCTTTCGCGGATCTGGTTGTGTTCGACCCGGCCACGGTGGCGGATGCCGCGACCTTCGAGACGCCGATGGAGCACTCGCGCGGGATTCATCAGGTGTACGTCAACGGCACCCAAGTTTGGGATGCCAAGGAACGATTCACCGGCAATTTCCCCGGCCGCGTGTTGTCGCGCGACTGATCCATAGCGAGAACTCCAACATGAAGATGCATATTGCCGTCGCCCAGATGGGCCCGATTCAACGCAGCGATACGCGCCGGCAGGCGGTGGCGCGCTTGTGTGAACTGCTCAAGGATGCCGCCAGTCGTGGCGCGAAGTGGGTGACCTTTCCCGAGCTCGCACTGACGACGTTTTTTCCGCGCTGGGACATGGAAGACCCCGCCGAGATTCGCAGTTTTTACGAAACCGAGATGCCGGGTAAAGAAACCCAGCCGCTCTTCGACCTGGCACGCGAGCTGGGCGTGGGCTTTTATCTGGGTTATGCCGAGCTGGATGGCGATCGCCAGTTCAATACCAGCATCCTGGTCGACGGGACTGGCGCCATCATCGGCAAGTATCGCAAGATCCACATCCCCGGCGACGCCACGTCGCAGGACGGCTACCCGATACAACACCTGGAGAAGAAATACTTCGAGGTCGGCGATCTGGGCTTTCCAGTGTTCGACGCGGGCGATGTGCGCATCGGCATGTGCATCTGCAACGACCGCCGCTGGCCCGAGACGTATCGGGTGATGGGATTGCAGGCGGTGGACCTGGTCATGGTCGGGTATAACACCCCCACAGGCTACGGCCGGCTGGGTGAGCCCAAGCATCTGCCCGCACACCACAATCATCTGTCGCTGCAGGCCGCAGCCTATCAAAACACCTGCTGGATCGCCGCCGCCGCCAAAGCCGGCGTGGAGGAGGGGATCCATATGATCGGCGGTTCGTGCATCGTCGCGCCGACGGGCGAGATCGCGGTGCAGGCGCTGTCCGAGGATGACGAGGTGATCAACTACGTCTGCGACATGACGCTGGCCGATGGCTACAGGGGTAACATGTTCGCTTTTGAGCGGCACCGTAGGCCCGAGCACTATCAGGCCATCGTGGAAAGAGTTGGCGCCAGCCGACAGCCGTTATAAACACACGGAGCGCTGGATGGCCTCAAGCAGGGATGCGGACAAACAACGAAGTTTTTCTAAAGAGGCCATGGGAGCTCGTCTGCGAGCCATCCGCAAAGAAAAGGGGTTCACCCTCAAACAACTGTCGCAGGCCTCCGGGGTCGCGCTGTCAACGCTATCGAAGGCAGAGTTGGGACAGACGGCGCTGAGTTATGAGAAGTTCGTCGCCATCGCCCTGGCGCTGGACGTCGATATGTCCGTGCTTCTGCAGCCGGACGGCGAGCAGCCATCCAATCGCCTCAACGGCAAGGTCATCAAGGCCAGCATGCAGGACCAGCATGACTATCAGACCGCGACCTACCGGCATCAGTTTTTCTTCAGCGAGATCTCGGGCAAGGTCATGACGCCCATCGTGGCGACGGTGTTCTCGCGCAGCGTGGACGAGTTCTCTGAATATATCCGCCATCCCGGACAGGAGTTCGCCTATGTGTTGTCCGGCGCGATCCGACTGGTGTTCGAGAATGGCGAAGAAATCCGGCTCAAGCGTGACGAAGCCGCGTATTTCGACAGCTCGGTGGGGCACGTCTATCTGTCGACGAGCAAAACGCCGGCGCGCGTCCTGGCGGTGTGCACGGATGTGCCAGAGCGCGGCGTGGACGTGGGACAGCGCACGCCGGTGGCCGGCCGCAAGAAAGCCCGGTCGATCTAAGGCTGCCGCTGTCGTAGTGCGACTTAGGCCGCGATGCGGTCCGCGAGCGAATTACGCGCGACGTTCGGCAAACGCACCCAGGGCCGCCGCCAGATCCGCTTGCAGCGCGTCGGGCTCTTCCAGTCCGATGGCCAGACGAATCAAGGGGCGATCCGTCGCGCTATAGCGGCGGTTGCGTTGCATCTCGGCCGGGTAATACGCCACGAGGCTATGGACGCCACCCCAACTCGCTCCAATGGAGAAGTGCCGCAGCGCATCAAAAAACGCATCAAACGCCTCTTGCGGCGCGGGCGCCAATTGCAGCGAGAACAGGCAGCCCTTGCCGCGGTAATCCCGCTTCCACCACGCATGCCCGGGATCGCTGGCCAGGGGCGGGTACCAGACCCGTTCCACCAGGGGCTGGCTTTCCAGCCAGCTTGCAAGGCGATAGGTCGCTTCGCCTTGCGCCCGCACTCGAACGGCCAATGTTTCCAGTCCACGCAAGACCAGAAAGCAGTCCTCTGGGCTGACTTGCAATCCCAAGGTTCCCTGTGCATCGCGTAGCACCGCGTAGTGTTCCTCGCTTTGCATCGCGACGCTGCCCATCATGACGTCGGAATGCCCGCTGAAAAACTTGGTGGCGGCCTCGACGCTGAAATCCACGCCATGATCCAGTGGCCGAAACCCCAGCGGACTAGCCCAGGTATTGTCGATCATGGTCAGCACGCCGTGCCGTCGCGCGACTTCTGCGATCGCGGGCACATCGCTCATTTCCATGGTGATACTGCCGGGTGACTCCAGGCAGATCATGCGCGTGTTGGGGCGTATCCGTTCCTCGATCTCCGCGCCGATACGCGGCGGATAGTATTCGACCTCGACACCCAGATTCGCGAGCCATTTGTCGGCCAGCGAGGCAAGCGAGCTGTAGCTGGCCGCCGAGAGCAGCAAGTGGTCGCCCGCGCGCACGTAGGACATCACCACCATCATCAGCGCTGCCGCGCCCGAGGGGGCAATCACGCAACGTTTGCCGTTTTCCAGCGCGGCGATGCGGTCTTCCAGCAGACGCGCGGTCGGCGTGCCGGTGATGCCATAGCTGAATCCATCCGGCGAACGGGCCGCTCGCGCGCAGAAATCGCGGATGGAATCGAACACCACGGTCGAGCCGCGCCACACTGGCGGCGAGAGACTGGCGAACGCGCGCCCCGGATTGGGGTCGTCATGCTTGGATTGGGTCATGGGCATGTGTCCAACCGGAAAGGCCCCGTATGGGCGATACGCCGACGCGCCGCGACGTGCTGACGCGCCGGCTGTGCGCTGCCGATTGAAGGCAGCGCTAGCGACTCAGATTATTTACCGGCTTTTTCCATCGCCTGCTTCCAGGCGCCGATGATCTTGTCGTAATCGGCGGCGGCCTTCAGCGGATCGGTGGCTTCGATCTTGATGTCTTTCAGGTTAGGCAGATCGGTCAGCGCCGCGACATCGATATCCGAACGGCTGGGACGGCGGAAGTTTTCGGTCAGCTCGGCTTCCTGAACTTCCTTGGACAGCAGCAAGTCATACAGCTGCTCGGCGACTTTGGCGCCGTTCTTCGGGTTTTTGATGACCGCGACGGCTTCCGGTGCGGCGAACGAGCCTTCCTCGGGGTAGATCAGGCGGATTTCTTTCTGACCACCCGCCACGTACGCATAGGCCGCATATTCCATTGTGATGCCGGCGGCGTATTCGCCGTTGGCCACGCTCTTGTAGACCTGGGCCGAGCTCTTGGAGATATCGACATTAGCGAGCAGCTTGTCAAAGCCTTCCTGGCCATACAGCTGGTACAGACCGTACACCTGATCGTAGGCGCTACCCGAGGACGTCGGGTCACCGATGATGACCTTGCCCTTCCACTTCGGGTCAAACAGGTCCGACCAACGCTTGGGCGCCGGCAGATCCTTCAGGTGCTTTTCGTTGACCATGATCATCATGACGTGCACGTTGCTGCCCGCCCAGAGATTGTCCGGGCCGATAAAGCGCGCGTCCAGCTCTTTGAGCTGCGGCGAGTTATAGGGCTGGAAGTTCTGCTTGAACGCCGCCATCGTGCCGAAGCCCGCGCCCCACACCACGTCGCCCAGCGGCTTGCCGGCCTCGGCCTCGATGCGCTTCATCAGCGCGCCAGTGCCCGAGGTGACCTTTTGAATCGACAGATTCGGGGCCTTTTCCTTGCCAATATCCACGGCCGTGTCGATCACTTGGACGTTGTTCGAGGTGTACACGACGGCTTCTTCGGCCTGCGCCGCAGCGCCCATGACCAGCGAGGCGCCGCCCACGATGGCGGCCAGTTGCGTCTTGAGTTTGAAGTGACTGAACATAGAGCGTTCTCGGTTAGGGCTAACGATTTGAGAAGAGGTCTAGCTTGAGGAAACGAACCGCCAAATAGATCGGCACAATGATGACAACCATCAGTATGACGCCATATGCCGAAGCACGCGCCAGATAGCCGGCGTCGATTTGACGGAACATCTGAATCGGCATGGTCTCCATGCCGCCGTAGTACAACACAATCGTGGCCGAAATCTCGGCCAGCGAGGTCACCCACATCAGGATGGCCGCGCCCAGAATCGCCGGCTTCATCACGGGCAACACGACCTTGAAAAAGCTCTTGATCGGCGACACGCCCAGGTTGATCGAGGCCTCTTCGATCGAATCGGGAATGCTATAGAGCGAAGCCGAGGCCGATCGGATCGAGAATGGTACCTTGCGCACGAACAGCGCGGCCGCCATGATGACCCAGGTGCCGGTCAGCACAATCATGCCGCTGTTGTACGTCTGGATCAGCGCGATACCCAGCACGGTGCCGGAAATCGCCAACGGCAGCATCACGACATAATCCAGGATCGAGACGGCCCACAAGCGCTTTTTCACGATCAAATAGCTGGCAACCGTGGCAAAGCAGGTGCCGACGATGGCGGCGACGCTAGCCAGCATGAGCGAATTGATAATGGGCTCGGGCGCGTTACGCAGGGCCCGTTCCATGTTCTCCAGCGTCCAGGTGCCGTAACGCATCACCGGCCCGCGTGCCTTGGTGAACGCACCGACGACCACGATGACCGCCGGGATCATGGAGATCGCCACGAACAGCACCGCCGACCCCGCCAGGAATATCGCCGCCACGCCGCGTGCCCGCACCGCCTTGGGGGCGCGGCCCTGGTACATCTGGTAGGTCTTGCGTTCCACCACGCGTTTTTGCAGGAACAGCACGCAGCCCACCAGCACGACCGACACCACGGCCAGCACGCTTTGCATCACGGGGCTGCCGCCCATTTCCGACAGGAACGTCGTATAGGTCAGCGAAGACAGCACATCGACGCGCCCACCGAGAATCATCGGGATCGAGAAATTGTCCACCGCGAGCGTAAAGACAATCATCGCGTTGACCAGCAGCGCCGGCGCCAGCACGGGCAGCGTCACGGTCATGGCCCGGCGGAAATTGCTCGCGCCCAGGTTGACCGCCGCCTCCTCGATGGAGCCGTCGATGGCCTTGAGCGCGGCGAGCATGCCAATGTAGACGTAGGTATAGTCGTTCAGGATCAGCGTGAACACCATCCCGAACCAGCCGTAGAAGGACGGCAGATCGATGCCTACGCCCTCGAGGAAATGGCGCACGATGCCGTTATTGCCCAGCAGCATCAGCCAAGCCTGCGACACCACGATATCAGGCAGGATGATCGTCGCCAGGGGCAATAGCGCCACCAACGTTTTACCGGGGAAGTCGTAGCGCGCCACCACATAGGCCAGCGGCGCGCCCAGCATCATCGCGCCGGTGGTCGACGCCACACCCAGGATGATGGTGTTGAAAAACGCGGTGGTATAGCGCGGGTTGTCGAAAAACTGCCGGAATCCGTCCAAGCTGAGCTGGCCGGTTTGCGGGTCCAGGGCGCTATGGTGGAACAGGGCGACCAGGGGCCAGACCACCAGCGCCACCAGCACGACCAGACAAAACAGGGCGGGCCACAGCCAGGGCGACCGCGACGAAGCAAAAAACTCGCTCAGCCGGCCGAAAGGGCCGGGCGCGGCGGGTTGAACATGCGAACTCATGACGCCTGCTCCCTCACGCCGTCACCAGCCGGCAAGCCTGGCTGAAGCTGAGATGAACCCGGGTGCCCGGCGCGTAGGCGGGGTCCAGAGCCGAAGGAACATCGACATTCAGCGTCGTGCCATCGGCCAGACACAGGGCGTAGGTGGCTTTGAAACCCAGATACCGGCGGAAAATGACCTCGGCCGGCACGCGTCCGCCGGCGCCGCTATCGGCATGCATCTCCACATGTTCCGGTCGCGCGGCGAGCATCGTGTCCTGGCCCGGCGTGGGGCCCGGCACCGTAATGCGACCCCCGGGAATGTCCACCAGCACGTCGCTGCCCTGCGGCTGCTGTACCTGGACCTTGATCAGATTGGCCGCGCCGATAAAGTCGGCGGCGTAGGACGTCACGGGCCGGGCGTACAGACCCTCGGGCGTATCGAGCTGATCGATCCTGCCTTGGCGCAGTAACGCGATGCGGTCCGACATGGACAGGGCTTCTTCCTGATCGTGCGTCACGAAAATCGCGGTGATCCGCGATTCCTGTTGCAGCTGGCGGATGACGTCGCGCATCTGGATGCGCAACTTGGCATCCAGATTCGACAGGGGCTCGTCCATCAGCAGCACGCGGGGCTCGATGACCAAAGCGCGAGCCAATGCCACGCGCTGACGCTGGCCGCCGGACAGTTCGCCCGGATAACGCGCCGGCAAATGACCCAGGCCGACACGCTCGAGCATATCGCCGACTTTTTGCTTGATCTGCTGCGCGGAGAATTTGCGCACGCGCAAACCATAGGCCACGTTGTCGAACACCGTTTTATCGGGGAACAGCGCGTAGTCCTGGAACACCATGCCGGTTTCCCGCTTGTGAGGCGGCATGCGGGTGATGTCCTCGTCATCCAGCAGCAAGCGTCCGCCATCCGGGATGATGAAACCCGCGATCATCCGCAAGAGCGTCGTCTTGCCACAGCCACTGGGGCCCAATAACGTAAAAAACTCTCCGTGCTCGATCGTGAGGGAGAGTTTGTCGATGATGGTCACGTCGCCATAGCGCTTGGTGACGTTCTCTATAGTGATTCTTGCCATTGAGTTCAGTGCTGCATACAAAGAGCCAAGACAAAGCATAACCCGATGTTGCGAAATGCTTGGCCCTAAGCTTTAGGGCAAACCGGCCCGGAGGCGCGGTTACAAAAAGTATCGAGCACGCATTTTAGACGGTATCGGCGTGGGGCTAAAGCGCGTAACAGGCTGAGAATTCTGGATAGCGGGACAGTTGGCCTTAGTGGCAGAGCGAATGCAGATATTGGCGGCCCGCTGGCTGTGCCCAGCAGGCGGGTGATTCATACGGCCAAATGCGAAAAGGCGCCATCTGACTTGCAGATGGCGCCGGAGGCGCGAAGCTCAGACCTTGCCGCGACTCAAAAGCCGCAGGCGGCGTTCAGCCGATTAGCCGCGGGCCGAACGGTGCATGCTGGAAGCCGTGAGTGGCTCGCCCATGACCGACGCTGCTTTGCCGGTCCACTCGCCAGTCCATTTCTCCGCACTTTTCACGGCGTAGCTGATCAGCTTAGCTTGGTGACCAGGGGCGATGCCTTTGACCTCTTTCACGTCGGCATCATCGTGGTACAACCAAGTCCCGAACCCATTGTTCGTGTAGGCGGTGTAGTGCCCGGAATTCACTCCGCCGTCCTGGACCACGATTTCTCGTGGCTCTAGCTCCACTTGATACTTCTCTTTGGTCTTTTCATCGTGAATCACGATGAAAACGTTGGAGCCGAACTTGGCGTCCTTCAAGATGGTCTTGGTCGTCTCACCACTGTTTCGATCCCAGACGACTGGATTGATGTCGATGGTAAGCCGCTTCACCGCCGTCAAATCCGGAGTGGTCCACTGAGCCGAGAAATTGACTTTGCTATCAAAGGTATCCTCATCATTCCAGTGACATTCGCGCAGTTCATCCGCACACAATCGATCCATGATGCCTTGCATCGTGGCGAGGTCATCGCTACCGATGTTGATCGTCTGCATAAATGGCGACTGGGTACTGCCTGGGCGCGTCTCGCCGTTGAAGGTCTTGGTTGCTTGCAGCCCTAAGCCAAAGCCAGCTGCCTTATGAAGATCCATGGCCTCGAGCAGCTTTTGCATGAATTCGTGGGCATCGTTTTGTTTCCAGATAATCTGGAAATCGCTCTTGAACTGGCGCGTCTTTTGCAGGCTTTTAAAGAACGCCCGCAATTCGCTGCCCGCCGTGGTTCCACCGGCCGCGTAGGCGTCCAGCAGAATCAGGAATTTTTTCGCGGCATCCTGTTTCCGCGGATCCTCGCACGTGTGGACCAGGTTATTAAGATGGTCGACGAGGACGTCTTCGCCCATCGCGGCGATCAACATTTTCAACGCAGAGTTGGCATAACAGGTCAGGCCCTTATTTTCAAAACCGATAGGTTGCGAATCGTTCCTGACGACTGTGAGTTTTTCCGCCGTTTCGATCACGCGCGACACGACGCGAGCATTCAAGGGCGTATGGCCGTCGTAGCTCACGTCATTGATCATCAGCGCACGCTCGGTCGCTCTGTCGCCATATTTAGCCGCGAGTGCGTGCATGAAGACACCCAATGCCTGGGCATTTTCGATCAATGCTGATTCCTCTGCGCTCTGGAGTTGATTGCAGTAGTCGACCACCGCTGGAAGGTCTCGCAAAATAGGAATGTGGCTCAGGGCGGCGAGCACATAGCCTTTGAACGTTCCGGCGGCAACCGTAGGACAGACTTCGTCATCGGTGTCTGGGGTGGCCGCCAGATAGTTCTCCAGCGTCTGGAGGTCGGCGAACGTCGTGAGGGGAATAGTGTTCATTTCGATGTTGGTGGGATGTTGGTTTAGCGCCGGATTGGGATGTCAACGGTGCGCGAGAGTTAGTGCAACTGAAGTTGGTGACTCAAGCTTTCCAGCTGATCCACGAATTGCTCGAGAAATTCGTAGGCCTTTTCGCCATCAAGTTGTGACAGGGGCAGCTTGCTGACGTATAGGAGTGCACCCGACTGCGGTTCGCATGCGATCGTTCCTCCGTATTGCTGCGTAAGCTTCAGGTTGCGCGAAAGCACGTCTTGCAAGAATGCGCTTCCGCGGTTGTCCACGCCCTGCCCGAGCAGGCCCGTGAAGAGCCAGCCAGAGGCGAGCGTCTCAATGGCAACGTATAGTTCCTGGTCAAGCACGATGCAGCATTGGCCGCTTTCGCCAAAGGACAGCGGTACACCGAGGCGTTCTCCTAGTTCGGCTAACACGTGTGTTTGCGGATGCATGGTGTCTCTCAGCGTGGCGTTAAATGGTCAATGACTGCCTAAGCTTGGTAACGGGTGGGGTGCAGCGGTTCCCATAGGTCGGCCGCTGGCGCATGTCCTTTAGTCCCATTTTTGGAGATGTGCCCAGGCAGGCACTCAACCAGCTCGTAATGCGTGCCTACTTTAGGCACGCAAAATGCTGCATGGGATGACACCTTTCCCTTACTAAAGGAGGTTGTCATGACACCACGTATTCTTGCGTTACCTATCATCGCTGCCGGCATGGTGCTGGCAGGCTGCACGCACCACGGCAACTACGATCAGCGCAGCGACTATGATCGCTCGCAGATGCAGAACACTACCGCTGCGCCACCTCCGGCCAGCATGGACACCAACAACAGCAACTCCGCAGGCCCGCGCTATCCCAATACCGGTGGGAGCCGCTAATCGCCGCGAGTCGCCAACTACAAATCCACTCTACGCTTTTTCTGCTGCCTGCCCAATCTAGCGATAGGGCAGGCTTCTTGTTGTATCAGGCGACCATCGGCGCCGACGCCTCGGGCATGAACACCGCGCGCAGGCAGTTATCCTGCTTGCTTTTGAACAGCTCGTAGCCCTTTGGACCCTCGTCCAGCGACATGGGATGCGTCAATAAATAGGACGGATCCAACTTTCCAATCTGGATCAGGTCAAACAGCTCCTTCACATAGCGTTGGCCGTGTTGCTGGCCGGAGCGCACCGTCAAAGCCTTATTCACGATGGCGCCCATCGGGAATTTGTCCATCAGGCCGCCATAGACCCCCATGACCGAGACCACGCCGCCTTTACGGCACGCACGGATCGCCTGACGCAATGCGACACCGCGGTCGGTATGCATGAAGGTTTGCTGCTTCATGTAGTCGTACCAGTACTCGATGCCGGTGCCGTCTGCCTCCATGCCGACGCAGTCGATACAGCGGTCCGGCCCCCGGCCGCCCGTCATGTCTTGCAGGGCTTCGTGTACATCGACCTCTTCAAAATTCAACACCTCCGCGTGCCCGTGCAGTGCGGCCAGGCGCAGTCGTTCGGGCACCTTGTCGATGGCGATGACGCGTTCCGCGCCACGTAGATAGGCCGAGCATATGGCCATCTGCCCGACGCCGCCGCATCCCCAGACCGCGACCACATCCCCCGGCTGCACGTCCGCCAGATCCGCGCCCATATAGCCCGTGGGCACCGCGTCGGAAACAAACAGCGCCTGATCGTCGCGCACGCCCTCGGGTATTTTGAAGGCGTTGGTCTCGCCAAACGGCACGCGAATATATTCCGCATGACTGCCTGCGTAGCCGCCAAACGCATGGCTATATCCAATAATCCCGGCGCACGCCTGACCGTACGCGAGCTCGGTCAGTTGTGGTTTTGGATTGGTGTTATCGCAGCACGAGAAGGCTTTCCTCAAGCAGTGTTCGCAGGACCCGCAAGCCAGAATCGAGACAACCACCACGCGATCGCCTTTTTGCAGCGTGCTTACGTTTTTGCCTACATCGACGATTTCGCCGATGAATTCATGCCCCAGCACGTCGCCGGGTTTCAGGGCGGGCACATATCCACCAATCAAATGCAAGTCTGACCCGCAGACTGACGACATCGTCACCCGCACGAGGATGTCGTGCGGATTCACAATTTCCGGATCAGGGATGCGTTCGATGCTAAGTTGATTCGTGCCTTGCCAGCAGAGTGCGCGCATAGTTCTGCTCCTTATGCTTGAGTACGGGTCTGGGAGGTCGTGGCGTCGCCAGTTTCCAAAACCTGTTTCAGCCGGCGCAGGTCGTCGGCCAGTTGATTGTTCGGGGTCTCGGCGGTTTTCAATTGGCTGACCAGCCGGCCGGCATGGCCGTACGGTGGCTGGTAGCTGATCTGCGCGCGGACTTCGGTGCCGCGACCGCCCGGCGCGTCGCGGAATTCGACCCAGCCGGCGTTGGGGATGTCGGCCTGGGCTTCGGCTTCCCACGCAATGCGTTCGTTCTCCACATCCTCCATGACGTAGGAGATCCACTGAACACTGCGGCCCAGGGGCGCTTTCACCGTCCAGCGCGAACGTTGGGGCGTGATGGTTTCTACCTGTTCTACGTGCTGCATGAATCGCGGCAGGTTCGCGAAGTCGCGCCAAAACCGATAGATCTCTTCGCGTGGACGATTGATGGTGACGGCGTAGTTGACGACCGTGGCGATCGGCCAGTTGCGTTCTTCGGCGACCTCGCGCTCGTAGGGCTTGGGCTGCAGGGCGCATTTCAACGCACACCGGCCGGTGCCGGCGCGCGCCAGCAGCCCGGCTCCTCCCAACAGGGCGAGCTTGGCTAGCAGGCCGTCTCGGCCGGCGCCCCAGGCGAGAAGCAGCGCACCCGCCGCGCCCGAGGCCACGCGCTCGGGCGCGGCGAGCTTGGCGCTGCGGTCGCGCTTGGCGAAGGGTGGAGCGGTATCGGGTGCCTCCCGCGCGGTCCGTCTGGAGGTGGGGGCGGTGGGGTCGAAGGGGGGAAGCGTGTCGCTGTCGCTCATTGCCGGCTCCTTGCTGGTTGCTTGGGGGCGCGATGCCTGGGAAGGGATCGCGCAGCAACTGGCGTGCCGGATGGAAGAGCTGCAGTGATTGGTGTGCTACGAAAAGGCGGGGAACGAGCCCCGCCTGAGGGATGGCGTTATCCCGGTGGCAATCGGGAAACCGGCGCGGTCAGCGCGGGCGATCGCCTTGGAGCGTGATGCGCTGCATGACCCGGCGGAAACCGTGATAGTCGTTGACGGGGTTGTGCATCACGCAGCGATTGTCCCAGAACGCGATCGCGTTGGGCGTCCAGGCAAAGCGACAGGTGAATTCCGGCTTGACCTGATGCTCGAAAAGGAAAGATAAAAGTCCCGCGCTTTCCTGATCCGTCATGCCCTTGATCCCCGCCGTGTGCGCGACGTTCACATACAGCGCTTTGCGGCCGGTTTCGGGGTGCGTGCGTACGATGGGATGTTCGGCGATGTAGTTTTCGGGGGCGTTGTCTTTGCCGTCGGTTTTAATGCGGTCTTCGCGCGTGCGCGATACATCGGCCTTGGCCGAGGTGCTGATACCGACCAGGCCCTCCAGCAAACGCTTCATTGTGTCAGACAGGGCTTCGTACGCGAGGTACTGGTTCGCGAACATCGTGTCGCCGCCATAGGGCGGGATCTCGCGCGACAGCAGCATCGAACCCATGGGCGGCTCTTCGAGATATGTCGTGTCCGAATGCCAAATGCCACCGAAGTTGGAGCGCTCGTGCTCCAGCTTTTTAACCTCAATGATCTCGGGGAAACCGTCCAGGCCCTTAACGAAAGGGTATTCAATCGGGGTACCCATGGCCCGTGCAAAATCCAGGAATTGCTGTGGGGTTAAATCCTGGTCACGCAAAAAAATAACTTGATGATCGAGCAACGCCTGGCGCACGGCCGCCGTCTGCGAGGCGTCCATTTTGTGGCGCAAATCGATGCCGCTGATCTCCGCGCCCAAGGCGCCTGCGATTCTTCGAACTTCCATTGTGTCTCCGCGATATGAGCCCCGGCTAGAGTAGTCCGGACGCCCTGTGTATCATTCGAAACCTACAACGATAATTCATACGGAGAAAAGATGCGACTTATCCACGCAATGGCGAGCACGATGATTGCGGCGGCCTGTGCCACCGGACCAGCTTTGGCAGCCGAGGCCTTCCCGGAAAAGCCGGTTCGCCTGGTCGTGCCGCAAGCGCCGGGAGGAGCGTCCGACACGTTGGCGCGCATTGTCGCGCAAGCGCTAGGACAGAAATGGGGCCAGCCCGTCGTGGTGGAAAACCGCGCCGGCGCCGGCGGCAACATTGGCATGGAATATGTGGCCACGGGCGGCAATGATGGCCACACCTTGTTGATGAGCTACGAGGGGTCGCATGCGATCAATCCCGCACTGTATAAGAACTTGTCGTTCAATGTGCAGCGCGATTTCGCGCCGGTGGCGACGCTGGCTACCCTGCCGTTTGTGGCCGTGACGCGCGCATCGTCGGGTATCAAGGATCTGCCCGGCTTGGTCGAAGCCGCCAAATCGCGCCGCGTGACCTACGGCTCGGCCGGCAACGGCTCGGTGAATCACTTGCTGGGTGAAATGTTCAATTCGGCCGCCGATGTCAAGATGGTGCATGTGCCGTATCGCGGCGCGGCGCCGGCGATACAAGACCTGTTGGGCGGGCAGATCGATGTGGTCTTCACCAGTCTGCCGTCGGTGAAAGGCTATATCGACGCGGGCACGCTCGTGCCGTTGGCTGTCACCAGCGCAAAGCGTTCTCCTCATGCGCAGAACATTCCCACCATTGCCGAGCAAGGCTACCCCACGTTCGATGTGAATCCGTGGTTCGGTTTGTTTACCGCTAGCGGCGTCAGTCCGGAAAAGGTCGAGCGCATGAATGCGGATATTCGTACGCTGCTGGAGACGCCGGAAATTCAACAGAAGTTCGCGGCGCAAGGCGCGGTGACTTACGCGACGACGCCCGAACAGTTCGCCAAGCAGGTCGACACGGCGCTGGAACGTTGGGCCGAGGTGGTGAAGTCTTCCGGCGCGCAGGTCGAGTGACCTGCGCGGGCAGTGCGCGGCTAGTTGCGCAGGAAGTCCAATAAGTCCTGGTTCAGGCGATCCTTGTGCGTGTCGGTCAGGCCATGCGGCGCGCCTTGGTAGACGATTAGCTTCGCGCCCTTGATTTGGGCGGCCGAGGCGCGTCCGGCTGCGTCGATCGGTACGACCTGATCGTCATCGCCATGAATCACCAGCGTCGGGATATCAAACTTCTTAAGATCCCCGCGAAAGTCGGTGGCCGAGAATGCCGCGATGGAGTCATAGGTGTTCTTATGGCCACCCTGCATGCCTTGCGCCCAGAAGGCCTGGATCAAGCCTTGATTGGGTGTCGCGCCGGGCCGGTTGAAGCCAAAGAACGGACCCGAAGCGATATCCAGATAAAGCTGTGAGCGGTTTTCCAGGGCCGCCTTGCGGATGCCGTCGAACACCTCGATGGGCAGACCGCCAGGGTTGTCCGCGGTCTTGAGCATCAGTGGCGGCACGGAGCTGACCAGCACGGCTTTCTTGACACGCGACGTGCCGTGGCGGCCGATGTAGCGAGCGACCTCGCCGCCGCCGGTGGAGAATCCGACCAGGGTCACATCCTTCAGATCCAGGGCGTTGATGACGGCCGCGAGATCGTCGGCATAATGATCCATGTCATTGCCCTCCCAGGGCTGGCTGGAGCGTCCATGACCACGCCGATCATGGGCGACCACGCGATAGCCCTGCGAAGCCAGGAAGATCATCTGCGATTCCCAGCTGTCCGAGCTCAATGGCCATCCATGGCTGAACGTCACTACCGGACCGTTCTTGGGGCCCCAATCCTTGTAGTAGATCTGTACGCCATCGGGCGTGGTGATCGTGTTGCCTTCAATGGTGATCGGAGTGACCGGCGCGAGAGGGGCGGTCGTCGCGGCCTGGGCAGCGGCACCCGTCTGGATGGCGGCGGCGAGCAGGCCGGTCATGGCGGTCTTGGTAGCGGTATTCATGGTGATCCTCGTCTGAACAGTTGTGGGCCGATTTGGCTTAAACGTATTGTGCTGCCGCCAGATGAACCCTAGGTGATATAAAATCCATAAAAAATGATTAGGAGTACAAAATGGCGGATCGATTAGCGGAACTGCTGAGGCGCTTTGAGATCGAGGCACAGGTGTTTCATGCCGGGACGCTATGTGGGTTGAACACCTTGCCCGCTCAGGACGAGCTGGGGCAACTGCACTTGATACGCCGCGGTCCCGTCGAAGTGGTGCATGGCAACCAGTCGTTGAACGTGGACGTGCCGAGTGTGCTGCTGTATCCGCGCCCGATGGCGCATCGGTTCATCACGGATGCAGAAGCTGGCGCCGATATGGTGTGCGCCAACTTACGATTCGAAGGCGGGGCGCTCAATCCCATCAGTAGCGCGCTACCTCCGTTTCTGTGTCTGCCGCTGGCGTCCATTGAAGGCGCCACGCCGGTCTTGGAGGTGCTTTTTGACGAGGCGTTCGCAGGGCGCTGCGGCAGATTGGCGGTAATCAACCGTTTATTTGAAGTCGTGATTATTCAGATCCTGCGTCAGCTCATGGAAAGCCGGCTGGTGAAAGGCGGCATGCTGGCAGGCCTGTCACATGCACGTCTGCGCTCAGCCATCATCGCGATGCACGAGGCGCCCGAGCGCAATTGGGCATTAGAGGATTTAGCAGGTCTCGCAGGCATGTCGCGCAGCGGTTTCGCCACGACCTTCCGTGAGGTAGTGGGAATGACGCCGGGGCTGTATTTGCAGAGCTGGCGTATCGGGTTGGCGCAACGTGCGTTACGGATGGGCTACCCGTTAAAACGGATCGTCGCGGAGGTCGGATATGGCAGCGAGGCGGCACTGTCGCGCGCTTTCAAGGCCCAGACGGGCGTGTCGCCGGGGCAATGGCGCACATCGTATGCGGCGACGCAGCCCGCACAGCGCGATGGGGATAGCATCGCGCTAGACGCGGCTCCTTAAGCCTGGCAGTTGACGATCACGTTGCCAAAGGCGCCGTTTTCTACTGCTTGATGGGCCTGGACGATGTCGGCGAGCGCAAAGCTCGGGCCGATATGGTGTTGCAGCGTTCCCTGCTCGAGGAGGGTTTGCAGCCCTTGTATCGCGCGCTTGCGCTGCGCGGGCGTGAGGAGATACACCAGGAAGAAATGCAGAGACAATGAACGCGGCAACCAGGTCGCGTAGTTGATGGGGACGCTGCCGCGATTGTTCGATCCGAAGCAGACGAATTTGCCGTGTGATGCCAGCACGCCCTCATCGACCAGCGCTGCGCTGGTGGAGAAATCCATATCGATGATGGCGTTCACACCTTGCCCATCGGTCAGGGCCAGTACGCGTTCGGCGACTGGCTCTTTTTTATACAGCACCGTGTCGGTGAATCCCGCGGCATGCAGAAACGCGGCTTTTTCGTCAGAGCCCACCGTCGTGATGACGCGTGCGCCGCGTGCGCGCGCCATCTGCGCGGCATAGTAGCCCACGGCGGATGCGCCACCGATGACCAGAACGGTGCTGCCGGGTTCGAGGTCAGCGAGTTCGACGGCGCGATAGGCGGTGAGTGCGGGAATGCCGAGGCAGGCGCCCGCTTCGAACGATATGTTTTGGGGCAAGGACACCGCTTGCTCGGCCGGCAGCGTGATGTATTGCGCCGCTGTGCCGTGCGGGCGGTTGTACTGCGCGTTCCACACCCAGACGCGGTCGCCGACGCGATGCGTGTCCACCCCCGGGCCCACCTGGTCCACGATGCCCGAGCCATCGCTATGCGGAACGATGTAGGGGTCGCGCACCGGTCGGCTACCCGTGCGGGATTTCACATCCGACGGATTGACCCCCGTGCACACGACTCGAATTCTCACCTCTCCCGGGCCGGCATCCGGGGTCGGCTTTTCGCCGACTCGCAGGACATCCTGGGCGGCGCCATTGCTTTCGTACCAAGCTGCTTGCATTACGTAAGGCCCTCTTCGACAAAACGGTTGCTCAGCGTTCCCGGCTCGGGCGAGTCGCCGTCGATGCCCGTCCGAATGATGTCGCCCGGACAGACACTGAGCTAACGGCGTATGGCGCTGATGAATTCGTCACTGCCAAAGAGCATATATCAGACCAGCCCGTGATACGAGCCGCCATCGATCTGCAGGTTTTGCCCCGAGATAAACCCCGCCTGCGCGGAACACAGATATGCACAGGCGCTGGCGAACTCCTCCGGCGTGCCCATGCGCTTGGCCGCCAGGCTATCGACAATGCGGCGGCGCGCTTCGTCGTAGTCGATGCTCTCCAGACGCATGATGCGTTGCGTCATCGCCTGTTGGCGCGGTGTGTCGATGCGCTCGGGCAGCAGATTATTGATTGTCACGTTGTGCCGCGCGACTTCGGCGGACAGGCCTTTACAGAAAGCCGTGAGCGCCGTGCGAGCCGCGCTCGAGAGCGATTGATGCACGCGCGGCGATTTGACCATGGCGGAGGTGATGTTCACGATCCGTCCGAACTTGCGCTCGCACATGCCGCCCACATAATGGCGGATGAATAGCGCATGCGGGATCATGTTCTTTTCGAACGCACCGATCCAGGCATCATGCTCCCATTGATCGAGCGTGCCGGGCGTGGGGCCTTCGTTGTTCGTGACGAGGATATCGACCGCGGGCAAGGCGTTCAAGACGCATTCTCTACCCGATTCGGTGGTGATATCGGCCGCGATGGTGCTGACCTGAACGTCGCAGTCCTGACGGATGGATGCGGCGGCCGCTTCCAGACGCTCCGTATTGCGCGCGTTGATCCATACGTTAACGCCCTCTTTGGCCAGCGCAGTTGCGCACGCCAGACCCAGACCGCTGGAGGAGGCCATGACGAAAGCGTTTTTTCCGCGTATTCCTAAATCCATGATGACTCCTGTTCAGGCGGCAGGCTGTACGCCGGCCAACTCGCGCACTTTGTCCAGCGCCGGATAGCTGCGGCTGGGGCCGCACACCAGCAGGCGATAACCTTCGTTGTAGATGCGTTCGGCGTTTTCGGAAGTGACGTGCGGGTGGGCCACGGGGACGTTGTATTCCTTGCCGATGGCGCGGATTTCGGCCATCGCGCTCAGCAATTCTGGATGGTTGTACTGGCGGGGTACCCCCAGTTCTTGTGACAGATCGCCTTCGCCGATCATGATGGCGCCGATGCCCGGGGTTTCTTTCAAGATGTCGGGCAGGTTGCTTACGCCTTCGAGGTCCTCGATCATGAGGATGACGAGAATTTCGCCTTCCGGGTTGAGCGGCCACACATCCGCCTTTTTATAGTATTCCTGCTGCGTCAGGCCCCAGTAGCGCGCCGCGTTGGTTGGCCCGTCGCCGCGTTGCCCGAAAGGATGATGCAGCGGATGCGACACTTTGGTGGGATAGCGGCAGGCGGCCACCGCCGACTGGGCTTGTTCGACCGTGCTGACATGCGGCCAGACAATGCCGTAGGCGCCCAGGTCGAGCGCTTGCTTGGCGAGCCACTGGCTCATCTCGCCACCATTGGCGGGGATGCGAACGATAGGGGTGACGGTGGGCGCAATCGAACCGCTCGCGGCGATCGCGCGGCGATTCAGCAGATACTGGAACGCATCGCGCAGGGTCAGCGGATCCCAGGGCTGATGTTCGCATTCGATCATGATGCCGTCGTACTGCGTGGTGCTGAATGCGATGGCCGATTCGACCGTAGGCGGACAGAACGACAGCGTCGCGATGCCGCCCGATTCTAGTTTACGTATAAGACCATTAAGACGTTGCGTGGTCATGATGATTCCTCAAGCGACGGACCGGGCGCGTTGGTCGAGAATGTTGTTCAGGCGCGGGAACACCTTGCGGGCATTGCCCACGAACAGCATGTGGCGGGCATTCTGGTCCAACGACTCGACCGCATCCAGATAGCGGCGCGTATCGTCGAAATGATGGCCCGTCAACGGATCAATGCCTTTGACCGCGCCCACCATTTCCGAGGCGAACAGCAGGTTTTCCAGTGGAATGACGTCGGTCAGCAGATCGATGCCGCGTTGGTCATACACGCACGTGTCAAAGAACACGTTGTTAAACAGATGCTCTTCCAACGACGGCCGTTTCAGGTTCAAGGCCAGTCCGCGATAGCGGCCGAAGTGAAACGGCAGCGCCCCGCCGCCATGCGGAATGATCAGGCGCAGTGTCGGGAAATCCTTGAACAGGTCGCCTTGTATCAGTTGCATCACGGCCGTTGTGTCTGCGTTGATGTAATGCGCACCCGTGGCATGGAAACAGTCATTGCACGAGGACGACACATGGATCATCGCGGGGACATCCAGTTCGACGAGTTTCTCGTACAGGGGATACCAGTAGCGGTCCGTCAACGGAGGATCTTTCCACCAGCCTCCCGAGGGGTCCGGATTCAGGTTGCAGCCGACGAAGCCGAGTTCATTGACGCAGTATTCCAGCTCTTGAAGGCAGTTCTCTGGCGATACGCCCGGACGCTGCGGCAGCTGACAAGCGCCGGCGAAGTTTTCCGGATAGAGCTGCGTCAGGCGATAGATCAGCGTGTTGCAGACGCGCGCCCACTGACGCGCGACACGCTCATCGCCATATTGATGCGCCATGCCCGCAGCGCGGGGCGAGAAGATCGTCAGGTCCGTGCCGCGCTCGCGCTGGAATTTAAGCTGTGCGCCCTCGACGGAGGCTCGCAACATGTCGTCGGTGATGCCCAACGACTCGATGGACGGGAAGAGGCTCGGGTCTATCATGCCCGCCAGCTGCTTGGCGCGAAAGTCGCGCAGCTGTGTCGGGGCGGTGGTGTAGTGGCCGTGGCAATCGATGATCATAAGGGTTCCAACTCAAACTAAACGGGTTCAGTTGCCGATGACGGCAATCGCTTGCAGTTGCAGTAGCATGCCGCTGCGCAGGTCCTGGACACTGGTGTGTCGGGCCGGACGGTCCTCGGGGTCGGGAAAATATTCCAGCCAGACGGCATTAATGGCCTTGCGCACCGATTCGTCCGCGACCAGCACAGTCAAAAGCCCGACATCGGCCATCGACGCGCCGCCTTTTTCCAGTACGGTTTTTAGGCTTGAAAACGCGTGCCTGGCTTGGGCCTCGGCACCCTCAGCCAGTTTGTTGGTGGCGGGGTCCTTGCCGGCAATGCCGGAGGTGAAAATGGTGTTGCCGACTTTGGCACCCATTGGAATCGGCGTCGCGCCGTGATTCACGCCCTCGATTTCGATCGAGCGTCCGTTGCTTTTCATCGCGGTTCCTTTAGAAAAGTCAGGCTTGCGTGCCCGCGTCAGTTTTCCCAGATGCAGAATGCGGCGCCCACGCCGGTACCAGCCTCGGTTCGGTGTAGCGGGTAATACTCCATGTGACGCACGGGCATGAAGTCGACGACGCCGGCAGTCAGAATCCAGTTCAATGTTTCCGAGGTGCCCGAACGCAACGCGCTGGGCGCGATCGCGCGCAATGCGGCCTCGTCGCGGTTCTGGATGGCATTGATGATGTGCTGGTCGAAGTCTTCTTCCACGACGAAGTGCGACAGCCCACCCGATGCGACGACAGCGACTCTGAGATCGGCCGGGTACTCCTGGATGACCTGGCGCAAACGACGCCCGATCTCGTAACAACGATTGGCGGTGGGTACGTTGGGCGGGAAATAAGTGTTCAACAGCACCGGCACGACCGGGATTTCCTGGCGGAACAGGCGCTTGATGATGAATCCATACGCATGACCGAATCCGGCCTTGGTGGGATCCGTCACTGCAGATACCGCGGCGACGTCCACATCCTGCGTGATGAGGCTTTGAATCAGGCTGGTCGCGAACGCCTGCGAGGCGGGGGCGCGATAGATGTCTTCCATCATGTAGCCACGTCCGACCTGCAGCATCCAGTCGGGGGCGCCTTTACCGTACTTGCCCGTCGTGGTGGCGATCTCACTACCGTGAAAGATCGCAAAAGCGGGCTGGCTGTCGGCGGTAAAGAGCTCGGCCTGATCGTCGCCGACAATGACGACGACATCCGGCTGTGCGCGCTCCAGGGCATCGGCCAGGCGGTCCAGCGCGGCCTGGCAGGCGAGTTCCTTTGCCTTCATGACATCAGGTTCGATTTCCGCGCGATATTGGGGGCCGCGCAATGCCAGCAGTTCGGGATAGCTCATGCGCGTGCCATTGGATAGATGCAGCTTCTGGTTGGCGAAGTCGATCTCCGCGCGATGCTTCCACTGCTGCGCGGTCAAGTTCAGCATGGGGCTGTGCGTGGTGCCCAGCCCTAAAACAATATTTGCCATAGTGGTCGAACACCTTGTTGATGCCGTAACGGGCGGTTTGGCATGGGGAAAGGGATCAGAGGTCCAGCACCAGCCGAGAGCAGGCTGCGTGCGAGACGCAAGCTTGCATATAGCGGCGTTGCGTGCGGTCGGCGTCGGTCAGGCAGGTATCGTTGTGGTTCACCTCGCCTTCTAGCACCTTGACGCGGCATAGCCCGCAAAACCCGGCGCGGCAGTCATAGGGCAGATCGACGTCTTCATCGATCAGTACATCCAGAAGTGCCTGCCCTGGCCGTACAAACACGGACTTATCGCTGAACTGCAGCACAACCTCGTAGCCGGCCTGATTCTGATTGGCGATGTCCGCGCCAAACAGTTCGAACTTCACGCTGTCGGCGGGCCAGCCCAAGGTCGCCGCGTGCCTGACGGCGGCGTCGATCATCGGCTTGGGTCCACAGACGTACACCGGGCGCGCGGGCCCTGCGGGTAATACCGAGCCCAGGTCCAGATGTCGGCCGGCTTCCTCGTCAATGTGCAGGTTCAGTCGCTCGCCGCATAGCTGGCGCAGCTCTTCCAGAAACACGGCTTCGTCGCGAGAACGGGCCGCATAATGGAATGTGAAAGGCAAACCCTGTCGTTGCAGGGCCGCGGCCATGGTGAGGATGGGCGTGACGCCTATGCCGCCGGCCAACAGGATCACGCCTTCGGTTTCACCCAACGCGAAGGCGTTCTTTGGCGGCGAAATACGCAGCACATCACCCGGCCTGACCGATTCATGCAGATGCAGCGACCCTCCCGTACCCGCGTCATCGCGCCGCACCGCGATGCGGTAGCAACGTTGCGGCGTGGATGGGTCGTTGCCAGGATCGGTATTCACCAGCGAATAGGCGCGAACGCGATCTGGCTTGCCCGACACCGGCAGGTGCACGGACACGTGGGCGCCCGGCTGATAGCCCGGCAGTGCGTGGCCGTCTACGGCTGCCAGTGTGAATGCCAGCACGCCGGGGCTGCACCACGTCACCTGGGTCACGCGGACATCGAAGAGGTCTGTCTCGCCCATGACGCTCAGGCCCCGGCGGCCGCCCTGTTTTCATTGATCTGTGCGATCGCGCGTTCAAGCAACACGTGCCAGTCTTCGCTTTCGTTGATCACACCGCCCACCGAGTAAACCTCGGAATAATCCAACTTGTCGTCCTGAGCCACCCAGGGCTGTTCGCCGTTCTGATAATCCCGGATGGCCTTGAGCAACATCTGGCGCAGGCGGATCACTTCCGTGTCGGCCGAGCACAGCTGTTCTTGCGTGCGGTCCAGGATGGGGCCCTGGCTCATGAACATGGCGAAGTCTTCGGTCGCCACCCCGTCGGGAAAGCCCGTGAAATGCCCGCGCTTCATCAGGTCGCGATTCTGGCCCCAGTTGTCCTCGGCCGGCCCAGGCGGCAGGGGTGGCCAGTTGGTAATGTCGGGGCTGGCCGACAACGGCGTCATGCCCAGAGGGCGGTGCACATTGAAGTGCACGAACCAGGCGCGATAGTGCGTGTCGTCCACGGGCACCGACATGAACACAGTGGACGGGCCACCCGGGTCCGGGGCGCAAATCACGCCATACCAGGGGAACACGTAATGGTTCACGCGCGCATAGACCTTGCCTTCGCCGAGCTGACGCAATGCCACCGAACGAAAGCCGAAGTGCGTACGCTCATATTCCAGGCGCGGATGTTTGTCCACCAGCATGTTTTGCTGCTCGCGCCGGCCGCGTACCTGAATCTGCGTCTGGTGCAGATGGCTCACGTGCGAAGAGTCCATCGTGGCCTCGACGCCTTGCAGCCAGTTCACGGGCACTTCCACCGACGTGACGGAACGTTGCTCGGCTGGCAGATCCGTGAACGGCAGGTTAGGAAATTTGGGGGCTTGGCCCTGACCAAGCCATACCCAGATGATGCCGCCGCGTTCGACCACTTGATAGCTGTTGAAGCGCACCGATTTGCAGAACGACACTTGATCGCCGGTGATGTTCGGTGCTTCGACCATTTCTCCATCCACGCTGAAGCGCCAGCCATGGAACAGGCATTGCAGCGAGTCGTTTTCGTTGCGACCTAACGCCAAGGAAGCTTTGCGATGCGGGCACTGTTCGTCGAAACAGGCCACCTTGCCGCTGTCGCTGCGAAACAGCACATAGTTCTGTCCCAACAGGCGCAGTCGATAGGGCTTTCCGCCGGCTTGCAGCGCGGCCGATGGGTAGGCGGGCAGCCAGTAGAACTTTCTGAACAGCTCTCCCAGCGGCGCCCCATTCTCGACCCGGGTAATCAGATCGTTTTCTTCTTTCTTCATAGCCATGTGATGGACTCCTCAGTGTGCGTCTTGTCGCTGAACCTGGGCCTTATTTAGGCTCGACAGCGATGTTGGCCAGCTTGGCTTGTTCACGGTATTTGGGGATTTCCTGATCGATTAGCGCAGCAAAACCTTCGGGCGTGTTCACCATCGGCTCGGACTGAATGGTTTCCAGGTAGGTGGCGAAATCGGGCGACTGCACGATTTCGGTCACGTCGGCGGCGATCTTCTCAATCACGGGCTCGGGCGTTCCAGCCGGCGCCAAGAGGCCATACCAACTTTGCGTATCGAACGCGCCAAAACCCACTTCTTTCAATGTGGGCACATCCGGCAGAGATGGCATGCGTGTATCACCCGAGACGGCTAGGGCATGCAGCTTTCCGGACTTGATATGGGGCAGGTAAAAGCCCGGAATTTCGAGGGCGAACTTCAGCTGGCCGCCCATCAGGTTGGTGGCGAGATCGCTGGTGCCCTTGTACGGGATGTTCTGCAGCTTCACGCCCATCAATTGCGTCAGACTTTCGCCGGCCAGCCGTCCTACGCCGGTGGCGCCCACGGTCGGTAGGTTGTAGGTGTCAGGATCGGCTCGGACCTGTTGGACCAATTCCCTGATGTCCCGGGCAGGCATGCTGGGATGGGTCAACAACACAAAGCGGTTGACCAAGACCGTACAGACCGGTGCGAAGTCGCGCAACGTGTCATAGGGCAAGCTCGGCATCACCGAGGGGTTGATCGTATGGCTGGTATTGGCGAACAGCAGGGTATAGCCATCGGCCTCGGACTTGGCCACCATGCTTGAGCCGATTACCGTATTGCCGCCGGGGCGATTGTCGATGATGACGGGCTGGCCCCATTTTGCAGCGAGCTTGTCGGCCAGAAAGCGTGCGGCATTGCTGGTGCCCCCGCCGGAGGTAAAGGGCACCACGATGCGCACCATCTTGTTGGGATAGCTGTCGGCATCCTGCGGTTGCCCCACGGCGGGCATGGACATCGCGCTTAAGGCGGCAAGGCTCGCCAGTAAGGCTCTGCGTGAGATCTTCATGATTGTCTCCGGATCACTCGTATGTCTGCAGTCCTGATGCGCCGTAAACCACAAATGTCCGAGCGGGATTGGCTGGGCCGGCCTCATGGCGGCGCCACGCTGTTCCTCTTGCACTTGAACCTTCCTGGTCTTTCGCGTCTTTTAGGGCTTCGGTCGGTCGCCTTGTACCAGGCCTACCGTCGAGAGCTTCCATTCTATGGACGCGTCATTCAATACAACAATCAATTTGTTTTTATCCATTATTATTGATTGGGTTAACAGTCAAACGGACGCGGTCCGCGATGCGCATTACCTTCAGACAATTGCGGGCCTTCGTGACGGCGGCGCAACTCAGCAGTTTCGTCCACGCGGCGCGCGCGCTGCATGTCACGCAGGCGGCGTTGAGCAATTCGGTACGGGAACTCGAGGAAACCGTGGGTTTTCGGTTGCTGGAGCGCACCACCCGGCGCGTGGCCTTGTCGCAAGAGGGCGAGCAGTTTCTGCCGCATGCCATCGCAGCGTTGGATGCCCTGGGCCAGTTCGAGCGATGTGCGGCCGATCTGCGCAGCCAACATCACGTGCTGCGCATCGCCACATCGAGGCTGGTGGGATGGTCACTGATGACCCGTATCTATCGGGATTTTCACCGCGCGCATCCCACCATACGGCTGACCCCGGTAGATGTGAAAATCGATGATGTGCGTGCATCGGTGGAGCAGGGCCAGGTGGATCTCGCCATCTCTACACATTCATCGGTCAGCGATCATGTGACCGTCATGCCGCTCTTTCACAGCCGCATTTGCGTGGTCTGTCCGAAGTCCCATCCCCTTGCCCGGCGGCGGCATTTGAAGTGGGAGGAACTCATTAACGAGCCCTTGATCTTCGTGGGCAATCTGCCCCGGCTGCATCTGGCGCGGCAGTTAGGCCCGGGTTTTCAGTTTAATCATGTGCGGCAGGTCGACGATACGACCGCAGCGCTTAGCCTGGTTGCGGCCGGTATGGGGCTGGCCGTCTGTCCGGGATTCGTCGAGCCGGCCACGCGTGTACATGAACTGAAAGTGCTGAGAGTAGAGTCCCCGGTCGTTTCTCGCCAGTATTCGCTCTTTGTGGATTCGCGCCGGTCCAACCGTATGGGGATCAAGCAGTTCACCGAGTTCGCACAGGACTACTTTGCCCGGGTGGGTGATCAGCCTGTGGAGGATGCGCCGGACAAGGTGTTCTAACGCCGCGATCTTCGGTCTGCCGTGTTCATTTCAAGGGCGCACCACGCGCCAGCCAGCGCCCCAGGAACGGGCCGACCAGCACGACGGCAAATAGCCGCAGCGTCTGAAAAGCCACCACAAAGGGCATATCCGCGTTGGCTTCCAGCGCCAGCACCGCCACGGAATCCAGCCCTCCAGGGCTGGTGGCGAGGTAGGCCGTCAACATGCTGACAGGGGCCAATAGCGTCAGCAGCCAGGCCGCCAGCGTACATAGCAGCAGTAGCGCGACGATCCCCAGCAATATTGTGGGCAATGCGCGCAGCATGGGGGCGATGAGGTCGCGCTTGAAGCGCAAGCCAATCGACCATCCCAGGGTTGCCAGCGCCAGCACCACCACGCCATGCGGCATGGCCAGCGTCATCACGCCACTGATCTGCAGCGCGCCACCGACCACAATGGGTAGCAGCAGCGCTCCGGCCGGTACCCGGCTGGCCCAGCCCAGCCAGCTGGCGGCGACGGCGATCAGGATCGTGCAGATCTGCGTGCTGGCACTCACCGATGGCTGCGCCTTTGCGGCGGCCAGCATGGCGATCTGCCCGCCTGGCGCTCCCTCCGTGACGGCGTAGTGAGACACCGCGGTGGCCGCCAGGATCACGATCATCACGCGCAGATACTGCATCACCGCGACCATGCGCGGGTCGCCGCCGAATGCAGCCGACATGGTCACCATCGCCGCTGCCGCGCCCGGTAGCGATCCCCACGCGCCCGTACTGCCAGGCATGGTCCCGGTACGCGTCAGCACCCAGCCCGTGGCGGTCGCGCCTACCAGCGTTAGCACCACGGCCGCCGCCATCGCGCCGAAATGGGCGGCGACGCCATCCAGCACGCTCGCTTCGAGCATCGAGGCTATCATGCAGCCCAACACGCCCTGCGCGAGGACGAAGGCACGTCCAGATATCCCGATACGCGTGCCGCTCATGCCCATGGCGATGCCGGCCAGCATGGGGCCCACCAAGGCACCGGCGCCAATGCCGGCATGCACGATGGGCCACCCCACGGCGACCGACAGCACGAGCAACAAGCTCCAGTGGGTGAGATGACGGGCGCGATTTAGCATGGCGGCACTATATCTCGATCGTACCCAAGGTATTGTTCTCATGGATCGCTGGCGCGCAGGCATGGGCGATCTGCAATAGCTGCAGGTCGCTGAACCGCGGCCCGATGAGCTGCACGCCAAGCGGCAGATTCTTGGGGCTCTTGCCGACCGGAATTCCGACGCACGGCACATGCAGCAAGGTCCACATGGCGTTAAATACCGGGTTGCCTGAAGACGTATAGCCCTCAGGAGGCTCGCCCGTGCACGACGGCGTAAGCACGACGTCCAGATCCGCGCCAAACAGCCCGTCAAAGGCGCGCCGGCACTCGGCCGCCAGATCATAGGCGGCGACCAGCTTTTGCGGCGTGATCTCGCGCGCATTGTTCACGATGTCGAGAAAGTGCTTATGCAGCAGGCCGCGTTTCGGGCCCAGTAATTCGGGCAGGAAAGCCGCACGCCCCTCTCCGAACATCACCGAATGCTGGGCGTCGTCCAGGCCGTTGAAGGGCTCGGGCAAGACGAGCTCGGTCACGATGGCGCCCGCGGCTTCCAGCCGGCGAGCGGCAGTCATCAGCGCAGCGCGTGCGTAGCCATCGGCCTGATCCCAAGCCGGCGCGCGGCACAGGCCGACCTTCAGCCCTTTGAGCGCCACCGGTTGCGCCAGATCGCGGCCCAGCAACTGAAAGGCATCGGCCACCAACTGCAAGTCTTCCACGCAGCGGCCATACCAGCCAATGGTGTCCAACGTGGCGGAATAGAGTTTGGCGCCTTCGCGGCTCACGGCACCATGCGTTGGCTTGATGCCATAGATGCCGTTGTAGGCGGCCGGTCGGATATGCGAGCCGCCTGTCTGGGTGCCGAAGGCGAGTTGCACTTGCTTATCGCCCACAGCGGCGCCCGAGCCGGACGACGAGCCGCCGGGCGTATGGGCGAGGTTATGGGGATTGCGCGTGGCGGCCATGCGTCCACCCGAGGCGAACTCCACCGTGTCGGTCTTGCCCACCACCAGCGCGCCACTGTGTCGAACCACAGCGACGCAGGCGGCATCTTGGCCACTTTGATGGCCTTCGTATAAGGCCGAGTTCTGCTGCGTGGGCATGTCATAGGTTTCGATCACGTCCTTCACGCCGAAGGTCAGCCCATGCAACGGACTGAGCGGGGGCGTCTTGTCGAGTTCCCGCGCACGCCGGATGACACGGTCTTCATCGACATAGCTCCAGGCCTTCACGATGGGGTCGCGCTCGGCGATGCGGGCCAGGGTGGAACGCGCGAGTTCTTCGCAAGACAGTTCTTTAGCGGCAATCAGGGCGGAAGCTTCGGTGGCCGTCAGTTCGTAGGGTTGCATGCTGATTCCTTATCAGTCGGACAGGCGATGAGTGAAGGCGGTGCATCAAGAAAGCGTTATTGCGGCATTGCTGTCGAGCGCGGGCGCGCAGGCGCGCGCGATCTCCAACAGTCGGGCATCGCTGGTTCGCGGCCCGACGAGTTGCACGCCCAGAGGCAGATTGCGCGGACTGCGGCCCACGGGCATGGCAACGCATGGTACATGCAATAGCGTCCACATGATATTGAAGGTGTAGTTGCCAGTAGAAGTAAATCCTTCCGGGGCTTCGCCAGGAGACGCTGGTGTCAGCACCACATCGATCTCGTCGTCGAACAAAGCGTCGAATTGCCGCCGGCACGCCGCCGCCAGATCATAGGCGGCGGCAAGACCTTGGGGCGTGATGCCGCGCGCGTTGGCCGCGATATCGCGGAAATGACTGCCCAGCATGTGAGCTTTCGGGCCCAGGGTTTCGGAAAGAAACGCGGCTCGGCCTTCCCCATACAACACGGTTTCGTGCGCGTTCGGCAGGTCGTTAAACGGCGCGGGCAAAGTCAGCTCCTTCACAATCGCGCCGGCCGACTCCAGCTGGAATGCGGTTTGCATCAGGGCAGCCTGCGCATACGGATCGGCGGCCGACCAGGAAGCGGTCATACATAGTCCGACACGCAATCCCTTTAGCGGGACCGGCATGCGTTGCGACATGCCCGGCAGCGCGAACGCCTCGGCCACCAACGCCAGATCATCGGCCGAGCGCCCATACCAGCCGATGGTGTCGAGCGAATGCGCGTATAGCTTGGCGCCCTCGCGGCTGACCACACCGTGCGTTGGCTTGATGCCATAGATACCGTTAAACGCCGCGGGGCGAATGTGAGACCCGGCCGTTTGTGTGCCGAACGCCAGCTGAACCTGATGGTCCGCCACGGCGGCGGCCGATCCGGACGAGGTTCCGCCTGGCGTGTGCGCCAGGTTGCTGGGATTGCGCGTGGCTGGCATGCGGCCACCGGCGGCGAACTCGACCGTTTCGGTCTTGCCCACCACCAGTGCACCGCTATGGCGTACGACCGCCACGCAGGCGGCGTCTTGCCCGCTTCGATGGTCGACATAAAGCGATGAGTTCTGCTGCGTGGGCATATCGGCCGTCTGAATCACGTCCTTGATGCCAAAGGTCAAGCCGTGCAGCGGGCTGACGGGCGCGGTCTTGTCGAGTTCTCGCGCGCGGCGCAGCACGCGGTCTTCGTCGATATAGGTCCAAGCTCGGACGATAGGGTCGCGTTCGGCGATGCGGGCCAGGGTGGAGCGCGCCAGTTCCTCGCATGACAGGTCGCGGCTGGCGATGAGCCGGGCGGCTTCGCTGGCGCTGAGCTCATAAGGTTCCATGGTGACGCCCCTTATTCTTTCGGCATAGCGAACGTCAACGCGGGCTCGTGATCCTTGCTCGGCATGCGGGGGATACCCATGCCAGTCGCGGAAACGGTCGTGGATAGCTCGTGCATGCGCAACAGCTGCGGTTCGGACAGCGTCAAGCCGAAACGTCGGCAATACGCCTTGACGTCATCGAGGGTCCATTGGGCTAAAGGTTCGGCATTCATGATGGTTGGATCTCAGGAAGTGCTGCGATAGGGGGGCGCGAGGAGCTTAAAGCGCGGGACGGCGGCTGCGCCAGTCGGTGGCGCGTTCGTACGCACGCGCCACCTTGTACACGGTGCTTTCATCAAAATAACGGCCGACGATCTGCGCATTCGTGGGCAGCCCTTGTTCATCAAAACCCGTGCAGACCGACATGCCAGGATGCCCTGACAAGTTAAACGGCGGCATCGCTGTATCGGAGGTGAACGCCTTGACTTTGTCGGGGTCGGCAAAAGGAGGGGCGACGTGAAAGGCGCCGGGCAGCACCAGCGCGTCGACGCTATGGACCAGGGCATCCAGCGACTTTGTCAGTTCGCGGCGTCGCCGTTGCGCGGCGACATAGTCGACCGCGCGCGTCATGAAGCCGGACATCATTTTTTCGCGTAACGCCTGGCCCATCTCGGCATTGCGCTGCATGAAGTCCTTTTCATGGATCGATAGCGATTCGGTCCAGTTAATGACGGCCCCGGTCTGACGGTACTCGGCAATCGCCGAAGGCAGGGTGACTTCGACAATACGTGCGCCTTCGCGATGCAGGACCTCGATCATGGCTTCCATTGCCGACCGGTTGCTGGCATCGAGCAAGTTGTTGGCCTCGCCCAGATCGCGCACCACGCCAATCGTCATCCCGCGTATGCCCGCGTCTAGCCCCGCTACGAAGTCCGGCACCTCCGCGTGCGCGCTGCCCGGATCTTGGGGGTCATAGCCGGACATGGCGCGCAGCAGCAGAGCGCTATCTTCCACTGTCCAGGTCAGCGGCCCGGCGACGTCCAACGAATAGCAGTTTGGCAAAATGCCATGGCGGCTGACGCGGCCATAGGTGGGCTTCATGCCTTGCAATCCGCATGCGGCCGCGGGCAGGCGCACCGACCCGCCGGTGTCCGAACCCAGCGCCATCATCGCCGTACCCGCGGCAACCGAGGCGCCCGCACCGGTGGAAGAACCGCCGGTGAAGTGATCCACATTCCATGGGTTGCGTGCGGGCTCGAAGGGCAAGTCGAAGTACACGCCGCCATTGCCCGTCCCGTATTCCCAGGTATTGAGCTTGCCGAGCAGGATCGCGCCGGCCGCCTGCAGTTTGTCGATGGTGGTCGCGTTGTACTCGGGCACATGATCCATCAGCACGCGCGAGGCCCCGCACGTACGTACGCCCTGCGTGTAATAGTTGTCTTTCACCGCAAAAGGCAGCCCATGCAAGGGGCCTTTCCAACGGCCGGCCTGGATATCGGCCTCGGCCTGCCGGGCGGCCGCGCGCGCGGCGTCTGCCATCACCAGTAGATAACTATGGATTTTGTCGTCCACCGCCTCGATGCGTGCCAGATAGGCCTCGGTGAGTTCGACCGGAGACAGCTTGCGCGACTGAATGAGGCGGCTAGCTTCGCCCGCCGAGAGGAAGTACAGCTCGTTAGCAATCATGGAAAGGTAGCGCTCCGTAAAGTGAAACCTCGTCCGTGGGCGTCAGGCCGCGGGCGACAGGACCGACTCGGTGGCCACGCGGGTGGCGAGATCGGCGGGAAAAATGCAACGTGATTGATGGCCGGCATTGCCGAGCAGGGGAGGCACACCGATGTCGCACGCCGGGGTGTGCCGCGGGCATCGTGGCGCAAACGTGCAGCCGGGCGGCAACGCGGTCAGATCGGGCGGCGCACCGGGGATCGAGGCCAGGTCCTGATCGCGCAGGCTTTCCGAGACGGTCGAGTTCAACAGGCCTTGCGTATACGGATGGGCAGGGCGATCCATGATGTCCGTGATCGAGCCCGTCTCCACAAAGCGGCCTGCGTACATGACGGCCACCTGGTCCGCGACTTCGCACGCGACGCCCAGGTCATGCGTGACAAAGATAGTGGCCATGCCCAGCTCGCGCTGTAGTTCGCGCAACAACAGCAGCACCTGAATCTGCACGGTGGCATCCAGCGCGGTCGTCGGTTCGTCGGCAAGCAATAGCTTGGGCCGGCACGATAGCGCCAGCGCGATCATGGCGCGTTGACGCAAGCCACCCGACAATTCATGGGGATAGGCCGCCAGCCGACGCTTTGCCGAAGGCACCTGGACCAGCTCCAGCAGTTCCAACGCGCGGCGCATCGCATCGGCTTGGCTTATGCCCTCATGCTCGCGGACCGTCTCGCTGATCTGTTGCCCGATGGTGTAGACCGGATCCAGCGCGGTCAGCGGCTCTTGAAAGATCATCGAAATCAAGGGGCCGCGTATCCGACTGAGCTGATTGCGCGGCAGGTTGAGAACATCGATGCCGCCGACTTCGATCCTGCCGCCAAGTTGCGCGGTGGGGGGCAAGAGTCGCATCAGCGAGCGCATGGTGACGCTCTTGCCCGAACCCGATTCGCCTAACAGGCAAAGTACTTCGCCTTGTTGTAGCGAGAACGACACGCCATTGACCACGGGGACATTCATATCGCGCGAGATGAATCGCACGGACAGATCTTGGACCGTTGCCAAGGGAGCGGAAGTGTTTTGCGGGATTGAGGTCATTGCAGCGCTCCGCTAACAGGATGACTGGCCAGACCAGGCTCATAGGTCAAGGGAAAGTGGCAGGCCGCGACATGGGACACATCGCTGGGTGCAGAGGCCAGCGCGGGCGCTTCTTGCGCGCACAGCGGTTGCGCCTGCGGGCAGCGGGTGCGAAAGCGGCAGCCGCTGGGGGGATTGATTGGGTTTGGCGGGTCTCCTGTCAATGGCGCAATCTCAATACGCTTACGCGGATCCATCGACGGACGCGAGGACAGCAGCGCGCGGGTGTAGGGATGTCGTGCCGCGGTATAGATCGCATCAACCGGTCCCGACTCCACGACCTGACCGAGATACATCACCAACACCCGATCGCTGATATAGCGCACCACATTGAGGTCGTGCGAGATAAAGATATAGGTCAACCCCAGTTCCCGCTTCAGTTTGCGCAATAGATTAAGCACCTGCGCTTCGACGGATTTATCCAGGGCCGATACGGATTCATCGAGGATCAGTACACGTGGCGCCATGGCCAAGGCACGGGCGATGTTTACGCGCTGGCGTTGCCCGCCGGATAGTTCATGAGGATATCGGTTCGCGAAGTTCGAGGGGTCCATGCCCACCATGTCTAGCAACGAGTCGCTGCGTGCACGCGCCTGCGCACGCGACAGTCCCGTTACGCGCGGACCATAGGCCACGCTTTCTCGGATGGTTAATCGCGGATTGAGCGATGCGTAGCTGTCTTGAAACACCATCTGCATATTGCGCCGCATGTCGCTCACGCTCATGCCGCGAATCGCGTTGACTTCCTCCCCATCGAAAATCAGCGATCCCGCATCCGGTTGAATCAAGTGCATCAAGAGCCGCGCGGTCGTTGACTTCCCACAGCCAGACTCGCCCACAATGCCTAGTGTTTCGCCTTTCGCCACGGTAAAGTCCACCCCGTCCACCGCGCGCACGACGGACCGCTCGCCGCCAAACGACTGGGCGCCGATATCGAAGTGCTTTTTCAGGCCCCGCACGATCAGCATGGGCTGCGCCGGGCCGCCTCGATCGCGCAGTTCGCTATAGCCGCTATCCAACGGTTCGTCTTCGGTCTTGACCACAGATTGAGCCATGAACGCAGCAGGTCGCGTATAGATCATCGTTCTCTCCTTAAGCCTTGACGTCCATGGCGTTGCGCAAGCCGTCGCTCATCAAGCTAAAGCACATCGACGTGATGAAAATCATGATGCCGGGCAAAATGGCAGTGACAGGAGCCACATAAATGGCCTGGCGCAAGGTGTTGAGCATGAGCCCCCAATCAGCATTCGGCGGGGTCACGCCCAATCCCAGAAAGCTCAACCCCGATGCGATCACGATGCTGACGCTGATGAGGCTTGAGGCATAGACCAGGATGGGCCCGAGCACGTTGGACAGCACATGGTTGAACAGGATGCTTAACGTCGATGCGCCGGTGGCTCGGGCGGCCTCGACATAGTCCTCATTACGCACGCGTGTTGTGACGCTCTCGGCGATACGGGCCACGGCGGGGACGAAAACCAGCGTTAGCGACACAATGCTGTTGAGCTGTCCGGCGCCCAGTACGCCGGAGATCGCCACCGCCAGCAATACGGACGGAAAGGCATAGAACACATCGATACACCGCATGATCACCATGTTCCATCGCCCGCCCAGAAAGCCCGCGATGATGCCCAGCGAACCGCCTATCAGCGTGGCCAGCACCACGGGGACGAAACCCGTGAACAGTGACGAACGTCCGCCATAGATGAGGCGCGACAACATATCCCGCCCGAGTTCGTCCGTGCCTAACAGATGCCCTTGAAAACCGAATGGCTTTAGCCGGCGCACCATGCTTTGCTTGAACGGATCGTCCAGCCCGAGCCAGGGGGCGAAGATCGCGGCCAGCACGATAATCAAGAGAATGCCGGCGCAGGCTAGCGTGACGGGATCGCGCGTCAACCGGCGTCCCACGGTTTGCCAGAATCCTTTACTGGGGCGGCGGAACCCCGAGGCCGGGATCATGCCCGCCGTAGCGACTGCTGTGCTCATGAGTCAGCTTCCTCAATGACGTTTTACGCGGGGATCAAACAGCATCTGCAAAATATCGACGAGCAGATTCATCATGACGAACAACATGGCGAGCACCAGAATCGTGCCCTGCAGAACCGGCAGATCGCGCGAGAAGATCGCGGCATTCATCAAGAACCCGGTGCCCGGCCACGCGAACACGGTCTCGACGAGGATGGAGCCGCCCAGCATCTGCGCGAACTGCAGGCCCATCACGGCCAGTACCGTCGGCGCTACGTTCTTGACCACGTGACGCAGCACCTTGGCGTCCGACAGACCCTTGGCGTACAAGGTCTGGATGAATTCCTGTTTGCGTATCTCGATCACCGAAGCCCGCACCGAGCGCGCAATAATCCCCATGGGAATCACCGCGAGCGCGATGGCTGGCAAGATAATGTGCGACCAGTCCGGCGGGCCCATGCCAGAGGCTGGCAGCCAGTTCAAGCCGACCGAGAACACCACCACCAGCACCATCCCCAGCCAGTAATGCGGGATGGACACGCCCGCGATGGCCACGCTGGTGATCGCACTATCCACGACCCGCGAACGTGCATACCCCGCAATTGCTCCCAGGCTGCTACCCACGATGAACGCCAGCGCGATCCCCGCCATCGCCAGAATCATCGAATTGACGAGGGCGGGGCCGAGCTCCTGTGTCACGGGTCGACCGGTCTTGATGGACTTGCCCAGATCGCCGACCATCACTCGGCCCAGCCATTTCAGATACTGCACGGGCAAGGGTTGATCCGCGCCGTAATCGGCCTTGATCTGGGCAATCGCCTCGGCCGACGCGCCCTCGGGAATGATCGAATCGATGGGGTCGCCCGGTGCGAGCTGCACCAGGGCGAAACACACGATAGACACGCCGAGCGCGATCGGCAGTGCATACAGCAGACGACGCAGGACATAGCGCAGCATGGCTTGGGCCCTCGATGATTACTCGACCGACACAGGCGTCAGGTCCTGGAACCAGCTTTGTGCTTGCACAAAGCCCTTTACCTTGGGACTCATGGCGCGGGGGTTGAGGTCATGCACGACCCAGATCCACATGGCCTGGTCCACCATACGCTCATGCAGTTTGGCGAGGATCTGGTCCTGTTTGGCGGGATCGAACTCGTTGAACGCCGCCTCGACCAGCTTGTCGGCTTCGGGGTCCGAGAATCCGCCCCAGTTGTAGCCTTTGGGCGGGCGTTGCGTGGAGCCGGATGTCCCCATCAGCCCGATGAACGGATCCCAATAACCAAAGCTATTGTTGATCCCATGTATGCCTTTGTTCACCGGGTCATCGGAGCCCGCGCGCCGTTGCGAGCGCAGCGTTTCCCATTCGAGTACGACGAATTCCACGTCAAAGCCCACGGCCTTCAGGTTTTCCTGGATGAACTCATTCATGGGCAGCGGCTGCATCTGGCCCGAGCCCGCGGTCGAGATCGCGAACTTGACTTTCAATGGGCGGTCGGGCCCATAGCCGGCCTCCTTCATCAACGCCAAGGCTTGCTCCGGGTCATACTTGATTTTGAAGTTGGGATTGCCGAACCAAGGATGATTGGGGTCGACCGCGCCTTGCGCGGGCATCGCCGTTCCTGCCAGGAATTCCACCAGCCCTTCACGGTCGATGGCGAGGTTGGCGGCCTTACGGATGCGCAAATCTCGGAAGGGTGAATCCGGCGAATAGCTCAGCTGATAGGGCCAAATATGCGGATAAATGTTGGTGACGATATTCATGCCCGCCGATTTCAGACGCGGAATGGTGTCCGGCGGCGGCGCTTCGATCCAATCTACTTGCCCGGATAACAAGGACGCCACTCGCGTGTTGGGATCGGGCATGGTGTAGACCACCAGGCGATCTGTCTTGGGAACGCGGGCGGGATCCCAGTAGTTCGGGTTACGCACCATCTCGATACGTTCGCGTGGCACCAGTTTGTCCATCATCCACGGGCCCGTGCCGGAAGGCTTGTTGGCAAATTTGGTCCAATCCTGCCCGACTTCCTTGAACCGCTCGGGGCTACTGATCATCACCCCGGCCATCATGTAGGGAAACACCGAATCCGCCTCTTTGGTGACGATCTCGACGGTCATCGGGTCCACCACGCGATAGGAGGCGACATTGAGCACATATTGGCTAGCCTGCGCGGCCTGGGCCTGATCGAATTGCACCGCGTCACGCTTGAGGACTTTGTCCAGGTTCCACACGACGGCTTGCGCATCGAAGGCTGAGCCATCATGGAACTTCACCCCAGGGCGTAGTTTGAACGTCCACACCTTATGTGGCTCTGGATCCGATTCCCAACTCAACGCGAGACCCGGCGCCAATTTGGCGGGCGCGTCGGCGCGTGACAGATCCCAGCGCACCAGCGGATCGTATAGCGTATAACCCACAAAGCGCTGGCCTTCGGCGCCCTGGCTCGGCTGCCCCGTGGTCAGCGGAACATCGGCGGTGGTCGATGCCACGCGCAACACTGACTCGGCATGCGAACCCGCCATCGGCAGGGCCATGACAAGCGCCGCGCATACGGAAAGGGTAAAGCGTTTGATCTTCAAGGTGGTTCTCCTGTGATCGGATCAGAAGGGCAATACTTTCCCAAGGCGCATGCGTGATGCGCCTGACCTGTAGCGAAGAAGGAATCAATACGTGGGTTTAAGCGGCTCGCGCCTGCTGTCGTGCTTGTTCAGCCTCACGCGCCAACCCCTGCACATTCGGGCGCCGTTGTCGCCACGGCGTGGCCTTCTCGTACGCATCGCCCGCGCGCAGCACGGTCGCTTCGTCAAAGAGGCGGCCCACAATTTGCAGCGACAGCGGCATCCCGTCGCCATCAAATCCATTGCATACGGACAATGCCGGATTCCCGGACACGTTGAACGGCGCGGTATAGCTCAGCGATTCGAATAGCGACTCGGGGTTGCCTTCCTGCAGCAGGCCAGCGGGCTCATTGCAAGGCAACACCAACAGATCGACTTCGCGCAACACGTGTTGCGTGGCTGCCGTCAGGCGCGCTCGCATGCGCGTGGCCTGTACGTAGTCTTCCGCCCGCAGCAGCGCGCCGCCCATGATGCGATAGCGCAGGCTGCTGCCTAATAGATCCGGCCGCGAGCGTAACGTGGCTTGATGAATGGAGAACAGTTCCGTCATCGCGATGACGCGCTTGCTGTCGTTGAACTCGATGAGGGGCGGCAAGGTCACCGTACGCACGGTCGCGCCCAGGTCCTGCATCACGGCGAGTGCGTCTTGCAATGCCTGACGATTCGGCGTGCTGATCGGCGCTTCTTCATCGATCCATTGCCATGGTACGCCGACGACCAACCCGGCGAGGTCACCGCAAAGCGCGTCCCGATAGTCGGCGGGCACAGGCTCGCGCGCACTGCCGGGGTCTTGTGCGTCATAGCCCGAGATGAGGTTCATCAAAATCGCGAGATCTTCGCTGGTCCAGGCCAGCGGCCCGACGTGGTCGTGGCTAAAGCAGTTGGGCAGCACGCCGCGACGACTGACGCGACCATACGTGGGCTTGATGCCCGCGATACCGCAGGCGGCCGCGGGTTGACGTATCGAGCCGCCCGTATCCGAACCAATAGTGGCCAGACAAAGCCCTGCCGCCACCGCGGCGGCCGAACCCGATGAAGATCCGGCGGGATGACGGGAGGTATTCCAGGGGTTATGCGCGGGCGGACCGAGTACGTCCCACGACGGGCCGCCGTGGGCGAATTCCCACGTCGTGGTCTTGCCCAGCAGCACGCCGCCCGCCGCAGCCAGTGCGGTTTGCACCTGACAATCCGTGGCAGGCACATGATCGGCCAGCGAGCGCGATTGCCCGGTCGTCCGGATGCCAGCCGTCTCGAAAATGTCCTTGAGCGTATAAGGAATCCCATGCATCGCGCTGCGCGGGCCATCACGCATGATCTGCGTTTCGGCCTCGCGGGCTTGCTGCAAAGCCAGATCCGGTGTCGGCGTGAGGAAACTGTGCAGTGCATCATCCACGGCGGCCTGGCGGTCCAGGCAAGCCTGCGTGAGCTCGACGGGGGAAAGTGCCTTGTTGGCGATCAGATCGCTGGCCTCGGCGATCGTGAGAAAAGTCAGGTCGCTGCTCATCGCGTTTCCCCCGATAGCTCGAAGGCGCGGGGATCAAACCGATGGGCGGGTTCTTCATCGTATCGGTAATCCCGATGAACCCTTGCGCTCATGCGTTTCACGAAGCGATATGCGTCGCGCAGTTCAGACAGGTACGGCTCGGTCAGCTCGAAATCCGCTTGCGCGAGCAAGACGGATAAACGATCCTGTCCAATCCGCTCTGTCTCGGAAGACGAGAGGAATTCAGACATGCTAGCCCCTTGTGCTGCCCGCGCGGCCGGTGGTCCGGCTCATCCATCAGGCAACTGTTGTGTGCACTGCCAAATTCAAACTGTTGTTTAATGCTATCCGCGTTTTGTGCGTTGCACAAACTAGGGTTTGTACTGAAATTGTGAGAAATTTGGGCACAAACCACCTGGGACTGCGCTTTTGATCTCTGTTTATACTGATCGGATAAAACAACTGATTTAATCGTGGAGCGGCTCGTGACCACAGTTGCGGTAATGCATACCTCTCGGGAGGACCCCGCTGGCTTGCCGGCCGCCGAGCGTATCTTGCTGGCGGCCAAGGAACTCGTCGCGCGTAAAGGTCCGTTCGCCACCACCGTACGCGATATTTGCGAGGTGTCGAACGCCAATGTGGCGGCCGTGAACTATTACTTCGGCTCCAAGGACGCATTGGTGCGGCAGGTGCTGCTGGCAATCCTCGAGCCGGTCAACATCGAGCGCAGCAACCTGCTGCAGGCGGCGCGCGAACGGTATGACAAGTTGCCGATACCCGTGCCCGTCATTCTCGACGCGTTGTTGCGCCCGCTAGTGCAAGCAGAACGATCCGCCGATGGCGGCCGACTGTTTCTCCGTATCGAGAACCATCTGCGCGCCATTCCCGACAGCGAGTACACCCTGTTTGTCGGCGAGCAATTGAACCATTATGCACAGATCTTTTTAGATGCGATGGCCGAGGCGCTGCCGCAATTCACGCGAGCGGAACTCATCTGGCGATACGAGTTCGTACGGGGCTCGGCTTTGCATCTGCTGTCGAACTGCGATCCGTTGTCGCAGAAGTTTCGCGTGCTCAAGCATGCGGGCGGCATGATCAATGTGCATAACGATGAGCTCGTGCTGCGCGAATTGATTCTGAGCGCGATGCTCGGTTTGAGCGCGCCGGCTGCGTGGACGGATCAGGATGTGAAATAGAACATGCGCCGTACGCACGGCGCATGTTTTTAATTGATAGTCAGGCGGCTGCGAGATCCTCGGCAGTCTGTGCATCGCGTTGTGATCCGCTATGCACCGGTCCCAACCCAAAGTGCGACCGCAGCGTATCGCCTTCATACTCGCTGCGGAAAACCCCTCGTTTGCGCAATAGCGGCACGACTTCCCACGTGAACAATTCAAATTGACTGTGCAAGATCGGCGGCATCACGTTAAAGCCATCGGCTGCGCCCGTCTCGTACCAGTCGACAATAATGTCTGCGATCTCTTCCGGCGTCCCGGTAGCAGTAAAGTGGCCGCGTGCACCGGCCAGCCGTTTCAACAGTTGGCGCAGCGTCAGCCCTTCGCGCAACACCATATCCACGTAGCCCACTACACGGCTTTTGGATGCTTCCACTGCATTGGGGTCGGGGAAGTCCGTGCGAGTGAGCTTGCGATCTAGCGGGATGCCGGAGAAATCGTGTCCGCCAAAGCGATTCGACAAGCGTGTCAATCCCACCTCGGGGCTAGTGAGATCATTCAGCTCTTCCCACACCTGCTCAGCTTCATAACGTGTGGAACCGATAGCCGTGCTAATGCCGGGCAGGATGAGTATGTCTTCGGGTCTGCGCCCCAAAGCGGACGCCTGCGATTTGATGTCGCGATAGAAACCCTGTGCCGATTCCTTGTTCGTATGTGCGGTGAAAATCGCCTCGGCCCAGCGCGCGGCGAATGCGCGGCCGGTGTCGGATTGCCCTGCCTGGATATACACCGGCCGTCCCTGCGGGCTGCCCGCGATATTCAAGGGCCCACGCGTGCGCAGATACTCGCCTTCGAAATCGACGGGTTGAATCAACGACGCATCGTGGTAGACGCCATTGGCGCGATCATCCAACACGGCGCGCGCAGGGTAGCTGTGCCACAGTCGGTCCACCGCTTGGAGAAACTCCTCGGCAATACGGTAGCGTTCCCCATGCTCGACATCCTGTGCCAATCCATAGTTTGCGCCAGCCTGCGGCGCCCAGGACGTCACGATATTCCATCCGGCGCGGCCTCTGGATATATGGTCGAGGGACGCGAACTGGCGCGCCAGCGTGTAGGGATGACTATACGTCGTCGAAACGGTGCCGATCAGCCCTATGCGCTCGGTCGACGCGGCCAGCGCGGATAACAGCGTTAAAGGCTCCAGTCCATTGGACGGCGCACTGCGGGCACCCGTCACGGCCACCAGCGAATCGGCGAGGAACACCGCATCGAACTTTGCTTCTTCGGCAATGCGCGCGGACTTGGCGTACAGCTGCAAATCCGTCAGCGCGAGCGCGGACGCGTCGGGGTGACGCCATGCGCTTTCGTGATGGCCGCGCGACATCAGAAAAAGGTTAAGGTGCAGTTGTCGTTTCTGGCGAGTCATGGCGTACCTGTTAAATGACGGCGGTTTCGACACCCAGGCTGCGCAGCAGGGTCAAGCGCAAATGGGCGAAATTGGATTGATGAGGCTGACGAGGATGCGACAGCGTGATTTGGTGGTCTTCTTGGATGCGCCCGTCCTTTAGCACCAGGATGCGGTCGGCCAGCAGCAGTGCCTCTTCCACATCGTGGGTGACCAGGATGACCGTGGGCCGGCGTTGTTCGACGAGTTCAAACAGCAGGGCCTGCATACGCAGTCGCGTCAAGGCATCCAGCGCGCCGAAGGGCTCGTCGGCCAGCAGCAGCTCGGGCTCACGCAATAGCGAACGCGCCAACGCCGCACGTTGCTTTTGCCCGCCAGACAGTGTGTTGGGCCACACATCGGCCTTATCGCCCAGCCCCACGGCTTGCAGCATGCGTGGCACCGCCACGAGGCTATCGGTACGCCGCAATCCCAGGCTCAGGTTGTCGCCCACGCTCAGCCAAGGTAGGAGGCGTGCGTCCTGAAACAGCACGGATACGTTGTCCGGCGCGCTGATGGTTCCTGATCGCACCGCGTCCTGATCCAGCCCGGCGAGCGCGCGCAGCAAGGTCGTCTTGCCCGAGCCAGACTCGCCCAGCAACGCGACAAACTGCCCCGGCTCGATGCGCAGCGAAACCCGATCGAGAATCGTGTTGCCATTGAATGCGCGCGACACATCGCGCAGCACTACGGGCGTGCGAGAAAGTTGTTGTGCGTTCACGATCCTAGGGTCTTCCGATAAGAGAGTACGCGGGACTCGATAAGCCGCACGACCGCATCCGAGGCCAGGCCGAGCGCGGCATACACGATGATCCCCACGACGATGATGTCGGTTTGTCCCCAGTCGCGGGCGCGATTCATGAGATAGCCGATGCCGGTTTGTGTGTTGATCAGTTCCAGCACCACCAACGCCGTCCAGCATAGGGCCACGGCCAGACGCAGCGCGACAAAGAAACCCGGCAGTGCCGCGGGCAGCGCGACCTTGCGGATGAACTCGCCACGCGTCAGGCCCAGCGTCATGGCGAGCTCTACATGTCCCATGTCGATGCCGCGCAATGCCGCATGCGTATTGATATAGATCGGCACCAGTACGGCCGTGAAAATCAGCGAAACCTTCATCGCCTCGCCAATGCCAAGCCAGATGATCGCCAGCGGAATCAGAGCCAGCGTCGGAATCGCGCGTTTAACCTGCACAATCCCGTCGATAAGCGCCTCGCCCGTACGTGTCAGGCCAGAGAGCAGCGCCAGCACGACGCCCACGATCACGCCCAGCGCGAGGCCCATATAAGCGCGCGCGGCCGAAGCGAGAAAGTGCGCCGACAGCGTGCCATCGGCGAGCATTTCGTACCCCGTGACCAACGCGGTGGAAGGCGCGGTCAGGGTTTCCGGCGCCAGTAGGCCAAGGCGCGAGGCGAGCTCCCATATGGCAAGCAACAGCAAGGGCCCGAGCAATCTCCAACCCGGCGGCAAACGTGCCGGCACCAGATTGGAGGGCCGAGGCCTTGGCTGGGCTTGCACGCTACGTGGAGTGGCAGACGATGCAAGGGGGAGTTCGCCGACTAAGGTCTGTGCCATGTTGGTTTCCTTCTAGCAATAGCAGTGGCTTTAACGCGAAGCCGTGATGGTGTCGTCGTAGGTGTCCACAAACGATAGTCGCGCGTCGAAGCGCTCCTTGATGGCGCCGGCCTGATACAAAATATCGATGAGCTTCTGATGATGAGGAATGGCTTCCTCCGAGGTCTGTAGCACCAGCGGCGATTGGGACGCCAAAATGGTCTGCGTATCGTCAGGCGAGATGCGCTGGAACTTTATGTAGTAATGTTTGCCCCATTCCGCTTGGTTCGCATTGCTCCAGGTGGCGGCGCGTGTGAACGCAGCAATGAACTCGCGTAAAGCCGCTGATTTTGCGGGGTCGGCCAGCACATCCGGGCGGGCGTAGAAATAGCTCGTCGAAGGCAAGATGTTGCGCTCTTGCGGATCACGCACAGGTGAGGCGCCGACCTGTTTCGCCAGGCGGGTCACATGCGGCTCTTGCAGCACCGCTACATCCACCGCGCCGGATCGGATCGCATCGGGCAGATCGGCGACGCGCAGATGAACCAGCTCGACGTCGGATAACCCCAGCCCCGCGCGATTAAGCGCCTCGATCAGATAGACCTGGCGGCCCGAGCCTTCGATATAGCTGAGCTTCTTGCCCTTTAAATCGGCGAGCTTGTCGATGGTCAGCCCTGGGCGCGTCGTGAGGATGTACTGTGCGCGATCGCGCGTGAAGCTGGCCACGATAGGCAGTAATGTCCCGGCGGCGCGTGCTTGTATCGGGGGTGTATCGCCCACATAGGCGGCATCGAGCGCGCCCGCGCGTATGGCTTCATAAATCGCCGGGCCGCCAGCGAAGTTCGGCAGCTCCAGATTTAATTTATCGCGTTCGCCACTGGCTTGCAGTAGATTGCGCACCAGTTCGCTTTGATCCGCGATGACAAGCTTGGTGCCGGCAGGTGTGTTCTGTGCCCGTGCGCTCGCCCACGGCAGCGCCGATCCGAGTCCGAGTAAAGACAAAGAAAGAAAGTTGCGTCGTATCATTCGCTGCTGAATTCCATGTATCGCCCACGGGGGGCGGTGCAGTAGTGAATGAAATGATAGGAACGCGCGGCGCAAACAACAAAGTTCCATTCGCTATATGTATAAAGGAATATTGTTATGCGCATGGGCCGTCACTACGATGGCGCCTACAGGCTCGGATCGTTTAGTGAAACGAAACCGCGCCGGGCGACGCGGTTGGCGCGAATGCCGCTCTATTCGCGGCAGCTTGCCCGCCTCCCAGGAATATTATTATGGCGCCTTCGTTCTTGGCGGCATGTCGCGCGAGAGATTCGACAAACGCTTCCATACCGAACTGACACGGTCAAAGCAGTGCATCGCCCACCGCGGTACCAAAATCAATACATGAAGTGAAGATGTCCATGCGATCCATGAGTGAACTGGCCATACGCCGTTGTCCCCCGAGGCATTAAAAAGCTTCGCCACCGCAGTCTACGAACGGGCAGGCGTTCCTGCCAACGATGCCGATCTCGCGGCCGATGCCTTGGTACAGGCAGATTTATGGGGACATCAGTCGCATTGGCTGCTACGCCTGGGCTGGTATTACGCCAGGCTGAAATCCGGCGCCATGCGTGGAGTGACGCAACTGGACACGGTGACCGACGCGGCTGCGATGGCGGTCTTGGATGGCAATGATGGCGTCGGACCCGTAGTTGCCCAGCGCGCCACGGAAGTAGCAGTGCGCCGCGCCCGCGCGCATGGCGTGGGAGTGGTCTCCGTGCGCCATTCCAACCATTTCGGCACCTGCATGTATTTCACCCGCTGGGGTGCGCAACAGGGCTGCGCCATGCTGATGATGAGCAACGGGGGCCCGAACATGGCTCCTTGGGGCGGGCTGCAAAAGAAAATCGGCACGAATCCCTGGTCGCTCGCCGTGCCCGCCGGCCGCCATGCGCCCATGGTCATGGACATTGCCAACTCCGGCGTGGCGCGCGGCAAGATCTATCTTGCGAATAATCGCCAGGAACCCATCCCAGATCATTGGGCGGTGGATGCGCAAGGCAACCCCACCACAGATCCCAAGGCGGCGCTTAAAGGCTTCATCCTGCCCATGGCAGGCCATAAAGGCTATGCGATTGGCGTCATGGTGGATGTGATGTCCGGCGTCCTGTCCGGCAGCGGCTTTCAGGATCAAGTGCATGGCCCCTATGACTCCGTCAATCGCAGTATGGCCGGGCATTTCATCATGGCCATCGATATCGCACGCCTTCAACCCATGGCCGAGTTCAACGAGAGAATGGAGGCATACATCGCCTCGCTCAAAAGCGTGCCCGTGGCGCCGGGTCACGAGAAAGTCTGCTACCCGGGCGAATTGGAGGCCGATGCCAACGAACGCAATCGGCGTGTCGGGCTGCTATTGCCCGCCGATACGCTTAGCGATCTGGCGCGTGTTGGGGCGGAAACGGGCGTGCCCTTTGAGGACTTCTTGAAAGCGATGTAGTGCTCAGGGGCTTGAGCGGTGCGGCAGGCGAGCGACAGATCGCCTGCCTGCCGCTTGCGCAACAGCACCTTAAACGTGGCTGGCACGTCGTTCCCGGCGCTGCCCGATATCACGCAGATAGTCCAATACCTCCTCTACCGATACGACATCAGCAAACTGTCTATCCATGTCGAATAAGCTGATGGCGTGGGAGACAGGAATGCGGTCGAAGACCGCTTCCTGAGGCACAATGGTGCGGAAATTGTAGGAAGAGGCGTCGAACACCGTGGCGCGGATGCAGTTGCTGGTCGCGCCACCGACCACGATGACGGTGTCGATTTGACGGTCGACCAAGTAGCCCAGCAGCGGCGTACCGTGGAACCCGCTGGGTTTTTTCTTGACGAATACGAGATCGCTTGCGCCGGGCGTGAGCTCTGGCGCCAATTGTGCCCCCGGCGTGTCGGCCAAACACCAGTGCGGGCTGTCGAGTAGGTCGCGTTTGCGACCATAGATACCAATATCTTTACCATTCGGGTCAAGCTGAAATAACGTAAAAAAGCAGGGAATGTCGTTCCCCTGTGCCGTTTCGACGACACGTTTAATCTGTTCTAAAGCAGTACGACCGACGGCCCCGCAGCTCGAGGGCCACTCTGAATCTTTACCTTCCTCCCCCACCATATAACGTTGTGCATCGATGACGATGATGGCGGGCCGCTCGCCATAACCCATGCGGCGGGCAAAGCGGCCACGTTCCAACACGGCCCTATCGGTTTCGCCTAAATACTGATCCCAGATCTTCATCGTCATCATCCAATAATCGTTAAACGCGGATCATGCCCGCGACATCTGATGTGCGAACGCCAAGAGACGCGCCTCGCTGAGCGGGCGACCAATCACCTGCGCGCCTACTGGCATGCCATTGCGGTCTAAGCCGATAGGTATGCTGAGCACCGGCACTCCCAAATAGCTGAACGGCCGGGTCAGGCGCGTGATCTGCGGTACGACGCCAAACACAATGCCTTTTTTCTCCATATCGGCCTCGCTGCGCAAGGGCACGGGGATCGGCACGGTCGGGCACAGCAGGATGTCGTGGTCCGCCATGGGTCCGGCGAGGAATTCTTCCAACACGCGTGCTCGCACCAATAACGATTCGAGGTAGCGAACGGCAGAAACATGCAGGCCAGGTTCTGTGCGCGAATACACGGCCTGCGAATAAGCATCCGGTGAGGTGCGCATCCATTGGCCGTGCAGTGTCGCCGCCTCGACCTTGGAAATGATGTCACCCATCGCGTAGCATGCCGCCAGCTGCGGAAAACTGACCTCGCGTACCGATCCGAAACTTCGCTCGGCGCGTTGTACGAAGTCGGTAAACACGGCGGCGATCTCCGGATGGCAGGCGTCTGCCTCGGACAAACCTATGACCGCGATACGGCTTTTCTCCGCGGCGCTATCAAGCAATGCGGAATAGGCCGGTACCGGCGCAGGCAAGGTCGATGGATCCTTTGCATCCCAGCCAGCCACCGCCTCCAGCACGATGGCGCAGTCTTCTGCCGTGCGCGCCAGCGGCCCCGGGCAATCCAGCGAGAAGGCGCGCGGAAAGCAACCAGCGCGAGAAATGCGGCCATAGGTGGGCTTTAAGCCATACAAGCCATGCACCGAGGCCGGCAGACGAATCGATCCACCCGTGTCGCTGCCCAAGGACCCAAACACCGCGCCCGAGGCGACCGCGGCGCCCGAGCCGCTGGACGATCCGCCGGAAATGCGTGAGGGGTCCAGCGCATTGCAGCAGTCGCCAAACGCCGGATTCTGTCCGGTGGGACCTGCCACCATTTCGTTTAGATTGAGTACGCCTAGCGTAATCGCACCGGCCTGATTCAAGCGCTGTATTGCATGCGCGTCGGTTGTTGCGGGCACAGCAGGCCGTGCACGTGACCCGATCGTTGCCGCATGACCTTGGATCTCAAAACAATCCTTGTGCGCCAGAGGGATACCATGCAATGGACCGCCCAGCTCACCGCGTGCGCGCTCGGCATCGGCCGCGTGCGCCTGGGCCATGGCTTTATCCGCCCAAATCTCGATAAACGCATTCAGCGTCGGCTGACACTGCGTTGCGCGCGCCAGCGCCTGTTCGGTCAACTGCACCGCGCTTAGTTCGCCGCTGGCCATCCGACGTGCAGCCTCGGCTAACGACATAGGCTCACCCGCCGGGACATGCGTACGCGAGGCGACCGCTACCGCCTCGTTCGACGTATCCTGTTGCTGCAACAACGATTGCAGAAAGTCCGCAGGCTGGGCATACGGGCTGATGCTGCCGGCGCTCGCACGTACAGCACTGTTCAGCCGGTCCAACTCGGCCGCCAAATCCTCGGGCTCGGTGCGCGACCGGATACCATGCAGCTCTGTAGTCGCCGCCGCGACAAACTGCGCGGCGGTCTCCTTAAACGCGTTCTGCGGTTCGTCGTGCGCGCGCACGGCAGGGGTAGGGCTCATCGTTACTCCTACAAGGCCGAACCTCGCCGGCCCTTATCGTTATTCTTATTCGACGCGGATGCCCGCTGCCTTGGCGGTTTCCGTCCATTGATCTACATCCGAGACCAACAGCTTTTGCAGCTCCTCAGGTGTCGAGGTAGTCGGATTCGCGCCCATGGACTTCAGAAACTGTGCGAACTCCGGCGTTGATACCGCTTTCTTGATCTCTTCATTGAGCCGGTTACGCGCGGTCTGGTCTACGCCCTTGGGCCCGAATACACCCCACCAGACGTTTACGTCATAGTCCAGCCCCGTGGCTTCTTTGACGGTGGGTACGTTGGGGAAATCCGGATTGCGCTGCGCGCTGGTGAAAGCCAGTTTGGGGAGCTGATCGGTCGGCGTGCCGGCGATGGACGCCATAGTGGTGATGATCATGTCCAGGCGTCCCGCCACCAGATCCATTTGCGCGGGCGAAATGCCTTTGTAGCCCACGGTCTGCATTTTCACGCCGGCCTTGTTGGCGAGCAGTTCAGTGGCCATTTGCGAGCTATCGCCCAGCCCTGCGCTGCCGAAATTGATGGCGCCGGGATTGTCCTTCGCGTACTGCAGCAACTCCTGCATATTCTTGGCGGGAAAGTCCTTGCGGGTCAGCACCACAAACGGCGCGCTGGCCACCAGAGACACCGCATCGAAAGCGGTCTTGGCGTCATACGGCGTTTTCTGCACAGCGGCCGAGGTGGCCAGCGAGCCGGAGATAAACAAGAATGTGTAGCCATCTGGTGCTGCCGAGGCGACATAACCCGCGCCCACGACGCCGCCTGCCCCCGCGCGATTCTCGATAATGAACGTCTGCCCTGTGCTCTTGCTGATGCTGTCGGCCAGCTTGCGGGCGATCACATCATTACTGCCGCCGGGCGCGAAAGGAACGACCAGTCGCACAGGGCGCTCCGGCCATTGAGCCGCGGCTGCTGGACTGATGGTGGCGAGGTTAAGTGCGGTGCCCATCGAACCCAACAGCGTCAGGCAGGAGAGGACTTTGAGTGCTGCGCGTCTATACATGGTCATGCACCTTTTTAGTATGTACCTCTGAACGAGGTGAATAAGTGTCCTGTCCCCGGAGCAGGACACATGTCCGCTAAGCCAGCACCCCTTTGTCGGCGATGGCTTTCTCTATTTCGGCCTCGGTGTAGCCCAGCTCGCGCATCAACTCGCGACTGTGTTGACCCAAGCCCGGCGCGCTGCGCAGCTGGCGTCGCGCGCCGGCCTGACCAAACGAAATTGGGTTCGCGATGGTCTTGTATCGACCAAACGCCGGATGCTCGTGCTCGCCGACTAGCCCCTGTTCCTGGACCTGCGCGTCCTCGAAAACATCCTCGACCTTACGCACGACCGAGCAGGGGACCTGATCGCCGAACAAGGCTTCCCATTCCGCGGCGCTCTTCGCTTGCAGGGCCTCGCGCAGCATGGGCACCAGCTCATCGACATGCGCGGCACGCTTTTTCACTGTGTCATAGCGCTCGTTCTCGGCGAGCTCCGATAGCCCGATCAGTTGACAGAGCGCGCGCCAGAAGTGCGGCGTATTGGCGGAGATATATAGATGGCCTTCGCGTGTCGGGTGGATGCCCGTAATGCCGCCCGAGCGCATATCGCGGTTGATATCGCGTGGTTCGTTCTCTGCCACGACCAGGCGCGCCGCCTGCATCGCGAGCGCACTGCTTAGCAAGGATACGCAGACGTGTTGGCCCGCGCCGGTTCGTTCCCTTTGAAACAGCGCGGCGGTGACGCCATTAGCCAACATGGCCGCGCCGTAGTAGTCCACCACCGAGCCATAAACAATCTGTGGCTGCTCAGGTGTGCCTTGCGATGCGCAGATCCCCGTGCGAGCCTGCAGCACCTGGTCATAACCCGCACGGCTGGCCAACGGTCCGCTTTGACCATAGCCAGTGAGCGAGCAATAGACCAGCCGGGGATTCAGTTCGCGCAGCGTGTCATAGTCAATGCGTAAACGCGGCGGCACCGAGGGACGGAAATTGTGCACGATGACATCGGCCTCGCGCGCCAGGCGGATGAATACCTCATAGCCCTGCTCGCTTTTCAGATCCAGGCAGATGCCTTGCTTGCCCCGGTTCACGCCCAGAAACGCCCGGCTTTCGTCGGGCAGGGTGGACGGGTACTTGCGCAAGTTATCGCCTTCCGGTGGCTCGACCTTGATGACCTCCGCGCCCATATCGGCCAGCAGGTTGCAGCCGTAAGGACCAGCGATATAGGCGCTCAGGTCCAGAACCTTGATGCCGGATAAAGGGAAGTCGCCGCTCATGATGTTCGCTTAACTCGCAAGAAGAATCGAAGGGTTTTGGACACCGGCGTGTCTGATAGTGGGGTTTGCTCAGGACGACGTCTGCGCCAAAATGGCGCGCGCGCGGGCGATGAAGGGTTCATCGATCATCTTCCCATCCAGCATATAAGCGCCATTCACGTCGTTTTGCTCTGCCGATTCCACGACCTTGCGCGCCCAATTGACTTCATCCTCCGTCGGGCTGAATACCTCGTTGGCCAGCGCCACTTGGCTGGGATGGATGCAAGTCTTGCCCAGGAATCCGAGCTGCCGGGCGCGCCAGGCTTCTTGACGATAGCCTTCCGCATTGGCGACGTCGGTATAAGCCGTGTCGTAGGCAATCTTGCCTGCCGCGCCCGCCGCGAGGCGCATTGCCATCATGACGGCATGCACGTTCTGCGCATCGTGGCGCGCAATGCCCAACGGCTCAAAGAGATCGCCCAGCCCCAGTTGCAAGCCCCAAACCTTCTCATGAGCTTGCGCGATCGCGGCCGCGTTCAGCATCGCGCGAGCGGTCTCGATATTGGCCAATACGCGCAGCTCAACCTGGGCTTGAGGCGTACTCGCCTGCGCTTCCCGCGACTGCAGCAGGCCGATGAATTGCAGCAGATCGTCGACGGTCTCGGTTTTCGGGATGTTGACGATGTCTACGCCTGGGGCGCAAGCAGCGACGAGATCATTTTCGGTATGGCCGGTGTCCAGCGCGTTGACGCGAACCAGAATGCTCTTGCGGCCTTCCCCGCGCAGATTGCGGAATTCATCGGATGCAAAAAATTTCGCCAGCTCATCGCGCGCGTATTGTTTGCGCGACTCCAGCACGGCGTCTTCCAGATCGAAGCAAATCGCGTCGGCCTGGCTACGCAAGGCTTTGACAAATAACTCGGGACGGGAGGTCGGTACGAATAGTTTGCTACGCATGGGGATCTCGACTCTGAAAGTTGGACTCATAGTACCGACCTGCGGCATGGCATGATCTGCTTGCGTATATGATCAGACGATAGTTATCCTATCGTATGAACACGCGTTTACTCCATACGTTATTGGCGGTGCACCAGCATGGCTCCATGGCTGGTGCCGCGCGACGGCTGAATCTGACGCATGGCGCGGTCGCACAGCAGATCCGTGCGTTGGAAAACGAGCTGGGCGTGAGCCTCGTGCGCCGTGCGGGCAAGGTCGTGCACCTGACGCAGGCGGCGCATCGCATCCTCGACACGTCGCAGCGCATTCTGGACGACATCGACGCGTTGGCGGCGTTGGCCAACACCAATGAACTGCGCGGAGAATTGCGGTTGGGCTCAGGCAATACCGCGTTGGTTGGCAAGATCCCGAACATCCTGGAAGTCCTTGCGGCGCAATACCCCGAGATTCACGTCAGCGTGGTCTCTGGCCAGTCCTCGGACTTTCATACCCAGGTCGAGCGCGGGGCTCTGGATGCCGCGATTGCCATGCAGCCCATGTTCACGCCCTCCAAGGGCCTGGGCTGGCATTTGCTATGGGAAGAGCCCTTTGTGCTTATCGCCTCGCGTCAGCACGAGGGAGTGGACCCGCATTTGCTGCTGGAGCGTGTGCCCTTTATTCGATATCACCGCGATAGTTGGGCCGGTCAGCAGATCGACGCCTACCTGAGGCAGAACAATCTAAGGCCGCGCGAAAGGTTCGAGCTCGCTTCGACCGAAACGATTACGCGGCTGGTGCATAAAAATCTTGGCGTGGCGATCGTTCCGACCGCCTGGAATCAATGGCAAAGCGGCTCGATTATCAGCATGCCGCTGAAGACCCCTTGCAAGCCTCGTTGTTTTGGCCTGATATGGCTGCGGTCTTCGCCGAGGTTGCAGTTGATCGAGGCGTTTCTGAAAGCGGCGGTCATGGCCCATCGCGCCGAGGAAACCGCCAACGCGTAATCTCGTCACCGCGCCACGTCCGCGGCGTGGCGCGGACAATAGGCGGGAACCAATGACACGATAGAAATTCTATGAGTTCATGACTCCGATACCTAGGGGTTGGCCCTCCGCATCATGTAGACAGCATCGGCACCATAGCTCGCCAACTTTGCTGCGGCCACATCCGAACACGGTTCAAAGCCGAATTTGCTCCAGAAAGGCGCCGTGCCGTAGACGGAAATCAAGCCCATGGTCGCGAATCGGTCGGCCAGCCGCAGCAGTGTCTCAATGCCTTCTACCGCATAGCCACGGCCACGCAGAGAGGATGAAACGACAAAATCATGCAGGTATAACTCGTCGGCGTCGGCCGGCACCTGCTCCGGCGCAGTATTTAGCGCCGGCGGCGCGGCGTGCCGGATCGGGTGCGCGAATGCATAGCCCTGAATGTCGGTATCGTTGGTCAGCACTAGGCACCCTTCGGGATAAAGCCGCAAACGCTTTTCCTGCGTCTCGCGGCTTTCAGGCAAAGTGGGGTGCACCACTTCGGAGAGCGCCATCACTGCGTCCAGATTGTTGCGCTCCATGGGGCGCCAGATAAACGAATCCATGTCTTCAAAGCCCTGAACTCGGGGCCATTGTCAGCCTTGTTGTTTTCACGCTGCAAGGCGTTTGTTGTTGGATGTTACTTGCTAGAATCCCGCCACATTTACGGCTTCTCCTTCTATATCGGCAGAAAGCAACTGGCGTTAAGCATCATTGCCTGGCGAGGCCGGAAAAGGACATTTCACCACCCTTAATACGTACGCGGTGCTCAGGGGGTGCGGGTGACTGATAAGAAGTCAGTCCACGCGCACCTATGCAGGTCGGTTCTTGCCTTCGCGCGAGTATTGTCGTGCACGACATATAGAAGGATATCTGTGGCAGTTTTCGAAACAACTGGGTGGTATGTCGTAGACTACGACTACTCCACCCAACGGTACTATATCCGTAGTGACTTCCAAGTGGATTCCACCTCTGTCACGAATCAGTCCGTGGACAACGTTTTCGACGTAAATCAGTTTGTCAACGTCGTGTCTGGGGGTTATCAGCAAAATGAAACGATCGTCGCGTTTACCAGCGACGGCATTGTTACCCGCAACATTGAGGGTGACTACACCCTCGTAACGTCTAACGTGTCGTATCCCGAGAATCTCCCTTTCGATACTAACACCGCGCCATTCACCCCGGTCTGCTTCGTTAAAGGCACACTGATCGCAACCGCTCAAGGCCCCGTCGCTATTGAGTCACTAGCAATCGGCGACAAGGTCGTTGGCAGCACCGGTATGCGCACGGTGAAATGGATCGGCTGGCGGAACTATCACGCAGTGGCGTTACGCACCCCCGAGCAACGCACCAGCTGTACGCCCGTGCGAATTCACGCAGGAGCGTTGGCCGATAACCAACCCAGTCAAGATCTGCGCGTCTCGCCGTGGCATCACATCTATATCGATGGTGTGCTGGTCCGTGCAAAGGACCTGATCAATGGCAAAACGGTGGTGCAGGAAACCCAGGCACAAGAGTTCACCTACTACCACATTGAGCTGGATCAGTTCGACGTCGTCCAAGCGCATGGCGTGTACTCGGAATCGTGGGCGGACGGCGGCAATCGCGACTTCTTCCAGAACGTGGATGTGACCGCGCTGCGCCCCGAGGACAAAATGCGGCGCACCGCGCATCGCCCTGGATTCAAAGCCTTGAGGAAACCGGCCGAGATCGCTGTCATTCATGAGCGGATCGCGGCGCGGGCGGATATGTTGTCCGCCGCGCTGGATACACTCGCGGCCTGATGGCTTAGTGTCGAGCGGGAGGGGTCAATCGCGCGCAGCCAGGGCATCCAGCTGCGCATCGCTCATCCCCAACGCCACATCCGCCAGCGCGCAGGTGACCGCCAGCGCCTGCCGCAGTTCGCCTTCGGCAATGATGGCCGGCAAGTCGCCTGCCGACAGAATGTTGTTCACCCGGGAATCCGGCTTGCCAAAGCCCGCGGTCAGTCGCAAGGCGGGAATCCCGTTGCGCGCGAAATTGGCATGGTCCGAGTTCGGCATCAGCGGCAGCCATGTACTGACCGGGATGCCCGCCAGCGCTGCCGCCTGATTCACGACCGGCTCCAGAGCCGGGAAATCGCTGATCATCGCCGTGAGCGACAGATCGCCGGCCACCGTGTCCAGGTTGATATCAAACTTGATGCGAGCGCGCTCGGCCGGGTCCATGTCGGCCAGATAGCGGGCGGATCCCGCTAGCGCCCATTCTTCGGCACAGAAGAAACAGATACGCAGACTAGGCGTATCCGGACCGACCTTGGCCGCCAACGCCCGAGCGGCTGCCAACGCCGTGGCCACGCCGGTGGCATTGTCCAACGCGCTGACACCCAGATCGTGTCCGTCCATATGGGCGCTGATCACGATGACGCTGTCACGGCCACCCGGAATTTCGGCAATACCGACGCTGGCTTGCGAATCCAACAGCTCTTCGCCCTGGATGACCAGGTTCACCCGCGCGGCGCCCTGGGCGGCAGCCGCGATCAGACGCTGGGCGCTTTCATAATCGGTATATGCCGCCGGAATACCCACGCCATCACGAGGCCGCCCGGACGAACCGGATAGCAAGCCCTGGCCCGGCACGTTGTTGGCAATCAGAAAGCCGACCGCGCCCGCTTGCAGCGCCATGTCGTACTTGCGGCGCCGATGCACATGGTCGCCGGTGAACGGAAACTCATGGCTGACGAGCACGATCTTGCCGCGAACTGCATCGCCCACGCGTTCGAAATCGTCTGGGCGACCACGGCCAAGATCGATGACCTCGGCCTCCAAGCCCGCCTCGGGCGTATTCTGCGACCGCAGTAACGCACGCACGGGGAGGGATTCTCCTTGGAGCGTCAGACTGGCCTGAAGGCAGCGCCAGCCGTCGTATGGCACCTGGAGATGTTGTACGACCGGCGCGTAGGGACGCAACTGCTCCAGCGCCCACGCCATCGCGGCATCGTCTTGCCCGCTGCCGGACATGCGTCCTCCAAAAGCGCAGATCGATTCAAAGTCATTCATCAGAGCCGCATCAGCGGCGGCGGCTTGCTGCCAAGGTGTCATGTCGTGATCTCTTCTGGATGTGAACGCGTGTTGGATTATTCGAACTTGATATTGGCGCGTTTGATCACATCGTCCCAGCGGGCGAAGTCTTCAGTCACCATGCCAGAGAGGGCTTTGGCGCTCGAGTCCGCGGGTGCGCTCACGCCCAGACTGACCAGCCGTTGCTGCACCGCTTCCGACTGCATGACCGTTTTCATCGCGGCTTCCAGACGAGCCAGCGCGTCGGCGGGCGTGCCCGCAGGTGCCATCAGGCCCCACCAGCTTTGCACCGTCATATTGGGCACGTTGAGCTCCGCGAACGTCGGCACATCCGGTGTGTCCTTCATGCGTTCAGGCGAGGAAACGGCAATCGGCTTGATCTTGCCAGCCTGATACAAGGCAGCGGCCGTCGGCATGGTGGTAAAGCTGGCCTGAATCTGGCCGCCGGCCAAATCGTTCGCCGATGCTGAGGCTCCCTTGTATGGGATGTGGACCAGTTCGGCGCCGGTGTTCTGCATGAAGAGTTCGGCCATCAAGTGCGTCAACGAGCCGTTGCCGCCAGAGCCAATCGAGATCTTGTGCGAGGAATCCTTGGTGGTCGAAACCAGGGCGGGCACGGTCTGCGCCTCGAAGCCCGGATTCACGAATAAATACAGCGGCGATACGCCCAGCAGTGCCACCGGCGTAAAGTCCTTGCGTGCGTCGTATTTAACGCGATCCGCGTAGAGCGCCGGGACGATGGTGAACGGGACGTCGGCCAGCAGCAGGGTGTAGCCATCAGGGGCTTCGTTGGCGACGTAGGAGGTGCCAATCATCGACCCCGCACCCGCGCGGTTTTCGACCACCACGGGCTGACCTAGTTCTTTGGCAAGCTGATCGCCAATGCCGCGCGCGAGCACATCCGAGCTGCCGCCGGCCGCGTACGGCACGATGATGCGCACGGGCTTTTCCGGATAGGCGGCTTGCGCCGGCGTCGCGGCGGCGAGCATGAGGGAGCAGAGCAGGGATTTGAGCTTATTCATCTGAATGACTCGTAATGCGTGACTAGGTGTAGGTATTCTGGCGAGGCGCTCTGATCTGGGCAAAGGATATATGGGCAAGCGCTATTCCAGTATGGAATACCTTGGGGGCGGCTTCGGTTGGGTTCTTTAGGCGCGGGAGCCGGGCAGAAAAGGGGCACCGGCCCTGTCGCAGCGGCTCGGCCCACGAGCAGGGGCCTCGGTCCCCTTCGGGGACTTCCCGCCGCTCAACGGGCCGGTGCCCCTTTTCTGCCCGGCTCCCGCTTGCGTTAGCGTTAAGAGGACGAATTCAAATCCAAATTCATGTTGCCGTGGATGGAAGTGAGGCATGTGCTTCAGTGCGTATGCGTAACGGCATGCTTGAAGCGCGGGGTCATACCTCAGTGTGAGTCCGGGGGCGGTGTGCGTGGGCGGTGCCGGCCCGTAGAGCGACGGGAAGTCCCCGAAGGGGACCGAGGCCCCTGCTCGTGGGCCGAGCCGTTGCGACAGGGCCGGCACCGCCCACGCACACCGCCCCCGGACGGCTAAAGAACCCCACCTCTGCAGAGCAGACAGAGATAAATCAGGAGACCAACTCGCGAATTTCCCGATTCATCTGCCCCGCACGTTGCGTCAGCCATTCACAAAAGGCATCCACATACGCCCCACCCACGTTCGGCCGCGGTCTCATCAGGTAATAGCCATAGCGACTTTCCACCACTTCCCCTAACGGCCGCACCAGCGTGCCAGCCCGTAATTGCTCGCGCACCAGCACCATTGGCACAATCGCCGCGCCCAGTCCGTGCATCACGGCAGGCAGCAGGACAGAAAACCCTTCGTATTCGGGCGCCTCGCCCGCGCTCGGGCCTGGCCAAAGTGGCGCGATTTCGGCACGCCATTCGTCCCAGCTATAACCGCGTTGTGCTCGCCGCAAGAGTGGCACCTGATTTAGATCTTCGATAGCGCGTATCGGGCAACGCGCCAGCAACTGTGGGGCGGCAACGAGCGTCATTTCGCGTCCGCACAGATACTCCGCCGACATCCCCGCCACATGACCGGTGTGCAACTGGATCTCGGCATCGAAGCGTTCGACTTGGTCGCGGCCGTAAAGCAAGCGCGGACGGATATTGACGCGCACACCTGGATGCAGCGCGAAAAACTCGGACAGCGTAGGAATCAGGCACGAATGCGCGAACGACGGAGACACGGCGATATTGAGCGCGACGCGTGACATTGGATGCGCAACCAAGGCGTCCGCTTCATCGAGCAGCCTCAACGCGGCGCTGACGCGTTCGTGATAAATCGCGCCCGCATGCGTCAGGCGCAGGCCATTGGGCAGGCGTTTAAACAGCGCGACGCCTAGCCGCGATTCCAACGCGCCGATATGCTTGCTAACCGCGCTTTGTGTAATGTTGAGCTTGTCCGCGCAGCGGCTGAAATTCAAGGTGCGCGCCGCCGCGAGAAAAATGCGCAGCGTGACTAGAGAATGGCGCGAGCCCTTCATGGTGTAACGAATCCCGGAAATGCATGAGTCTTAGACCCTGATAAGGAATTGTACGCGGCGGGCCCGCTGCGCCCGCGTTCAACGTCGCGGCAATGGACGCATGATCGCCTGGCCGGGCGCCGAGCAACCCTGGTCACAGCAGCGCCCCGGCTGTTTGTTGCGGGTGATCGCGCGCTGACGATCATCCTGATTCAATACGCCGCGATCGAGCAGGCGTTCGACCAGTTCGACTTTGCTGCCTATCGGGTAATTGCGATAGATCTCCTGCTTCATGGCCGCGGGCGATCCGCCTCCGTGCAGGCTAATGATCGAATACCAGCCCGCCTGATAAGAAGCGGTCAGGTCTTCCATGAATCGGGCGACCTGAATTCGTTTGTCATAGGGTACGGCGGGATTGGCCTGCAACATATCGCTTAGGCGCCCGGCAGTCTCGGGATTATGATCTTCGTCGGGTCCTGGCAGGGCCACGATCAAGCCACCGGACACCTCGTGGGCAAGGCGATGCATGTCGTAGATCTGAGTAGCCAGCATCAGCTTGCCCACGTTGGCAAAGACCGTCTCCGGCATGAACGACTGACTGTAGGGATCCTGGGTCCCGTAGACGCTGGCGGCTACGCCGCACGCATAGAACCCCTCAACAATCTTGATCAGCTCCACCATGGGTTCTTGCAGGCTGGCTTTTTTCTCAGGGTCTAGTCCGTTGGCCTCGCACATCAGCGCGCCCGCGCCAATCAGCAAGTCGCCGAACCCGGCTCGCGCGGCGATACAGCTGTGGCGATGGTGATTCGCATACGCATAGGTCATGGCGCCCGAATGTTCCCACTCGTTGGCGTAGAACACGCGCTCCCAGGGCACGGTGACGCGATCGAAAATCACCACTCCGGTGGATTGTCCGTACTTTCGGGAAAATAGCGCGTCACCGTGTTCGTTCTTCTCGCCTGGCCGGCCGGCAGGGCGCGCCACGATGGTGATACCTGGGGCGTCGATAGGCACCGCACAGCACACCGCAAAATCGGTATCCGCCTGCGTCATGTTGCGGCACGGCATGACGAGTAATTCGTGCATATACGCCGCGCCCGTGACGATGGCTTTCGTTCCAGAAATCACGATGCCTTTGGCATTGCGTTCGACAATATGAACGTAAGTGTCTGGATTGCTCTGCTGATGGGGCCGGCGCGAACGATCGCCTTTCGCGTCCGTCATCGCGACACCAATGGCTAGGTCGTTATCGTGCACGTGATCCAGATAACTCTGGAACCGGGCACGATGTTCGGTGGTCCCTCGTGCGTCGTCGATACGAGCCGATACCTGCGCGATCGCGTTGAGCGCATCGTGTGTCAGATAGCGTTGCGCACAACCGGTTTCCTGACATAGCAATCGAACGGCTTCAAGCTTATTCAGCAGATCGCCGGCGGACTCGTTGATATGCAGCATGCGTGGCACCGTGCGCTGACCCTGGCGGGCCAGCATGAGCGGCGCCACCGCCGGATCGTGGGCCATATCGTAGGTTACGGCCAGTGCATTGACCCCCGGTGCCAGCGAGGGCTCGTCGGCCACCGATTCCACACGACGCCCGTCCACGTAGACGACTGGCTTATAGCGACGGAGGGATTCGCGATATTGATCTCCGGTCATTAGGCCCAAGGTACCGAGCGACGCATGAGGGGCTGAGTCTTGCATGATGTTGTCTCCAGAGTGGCGCGTGGGTGGCCGCGCCGGCTACCGCGTTTTTATAGGTAATCCGTCTCTATGGTGCTGAGAGTAACGGTACAACGGGATAAATGAACGGACAAGGTATTTCAGTTCCACGTACCGCAAACGCAGTCAAGGTTACGCGTTGTCCCGTTTTCGTCGCCTATCACCGCATGCGGGTCAAAGCCTTATAAAAGCTGGGGTTTACCACTAGCAAATCCGGATTGGGGTCAAGACTTCGGAGCCCGAGGCTTAGGGGTTTTCTCTAGTCTGGAGAGTATGTTCGACTTATGTTGTTGCCGCAAAAAATCTTTGCTGATAGGCTGAATGTACGTACAACCTGTCTTGCGCTGTTTTTCCCTTTTGACTTCCCTCGAGGCGAACTTCATGGTTCAGGTGAACATTCCGACAACGTCGGAAGCAGCGGTTAAACAATGTATTGAGAACATCGAGAGATGGAATCCCTACATCAACGCGATTGTCACGCTCGATGCGGAGGCGGCGATGGAGGCAGCACGCCGTGCGGACGCACTGACGCAATCCGGTCGAGCGAGCGGTCTGCTGCATGGCGTACCGATTCTCGTCAAAGACAACATTGACACTGCAGGTCTGCGCACCACGTATGCGTCTGGCTTTTTTAAGGACCACGTGCCTGACCAGGACGCTACCGTTGTGCGACGCTTGCGCGAGGCGGGTGCCATCATCCTGGGCAAAGTAACCCTGCATGAATTCGCATTCGGCGTACGCTCGAACAACCCAGTCATCGGTCAATGCCGCAATCCTTGGAACCCGGCGCGCATACCGGGTGGCTCCAGCGGCGGATCGGGGGCGGCGATCGCCGCTGGCATGGCGCCATTGGCCTTGGGCACCGATACCGGCGGATCGGTGCGGGTGCCCGCTTCGCTGAATGGCGTATGTGGTTTGCGCCCCACCGTGGGGCGAGTGTCGAATCATGGTTGCATGCCTGTCAGCGCCACGCACGACACCATCGGTCCTTTGGCGCGTACGGTGCCGGAGCTGGCCCGCCTGTTCTCCGTGATGGCAGGCTTCGATCCGCATGACCATGTCAGCGAACGCCAAGAAGTGGGCAATCTGCTCGTCGATATGCACGCGGGCATCAAGGGCCTGCGGATTGGCATTCCCAGCAATCATTACTTCGACGGCGTGGACAGCGAGGTCGCGTATGCCGTCCAAGAAGCCATGCGCGTGCTGGAATCGTTGGGTGCCCTCATGGTCCCCATCACCGTAGACGGCGCGCAGACCGCGCATGCCTACGCCACCACCATGATCTACTCCGATGCCTGCGCCGTGCACGAGGAACGGCTTGCACAGCCCGACGAGCGCTGGTTACCCGCCACGCTGGAGCGCATGCAGATGGGCCTGCAATACACCGGTCGTGACTACGCACGCGCCCTGCGGGCTCGCGAGGCTTGGTGTCGGTCCCTGGAGGATGTCTTCAGTTCGGTCGACGTCATCCTCAGTCCCACCTCGCCCACGGTCGCGCCACCCATTGAAGACGGCCGCAGCCTTTTCGAAGCCACGCGCGCCGTGACGCAGAACACCTATGCGGGCGCGTTCGGCAAGCTACCGGGGCTATCGGTGCCATGTGGTTTTTCTTCTGATGGTATGCCGATCGGCCTGATGCTCGAAGCCGCGCCTTGGCGCGAGGCGACGCTATTCAGGGCCGGGGTCGCTTATCAAAACCAAACCGACTGGCATCTGCGTCAGCCCGCTCTTCCTGCTTAACCCCATCCACCCGCTTGCTATCCGCGCGTCGCGCGTGCGCGGGCGCTTGTAGCTTTTCATCAGGAGTTACAGAATGGCATTCGCTTTCCCCGGTATCAGCAAGCTCGCCGTTGCGGTGAGCACCGCCTTGGCCTTGCTCGCGACCACCCCAGTGCAGGCAAAAGACCCGACTGTGAATATCAAGGTCGCGGGCATGTTCGGATCGAACTTCAAGCCCATCGGCGCCCATGTCAACGACATGGTCGCAAACGTGCGCGCGGCCACGGATGACACGGTGAAGATGCGCTTTTTCGAGCCCGGTGCGCTGGTGCCGGTGATGGGTATCTTCGACGCGGTATCTTCGGGTTCTGTGGATGCCGGTTTTGTCGGTATCGGCCTCTATATCAACAAAGAGCCGGGTCTGGCCCTCTATAACGCCGCGCCGTTCACACCCGAGTTGTCCCAGTTCCTTGCCTGGATCTACTACGGCGGCGGTCAGCAGGTGCTGGACGAAGTGCTTGAAAAGCACAATATGAAGGCCGTGTTCTGCGGACTGCTCGCACCGGAAGCAGGAGGCTGGTTCAATAAAGAAGTCAATTCCCTCGATGACTTCAAGGGTCTGAAGATGCGTATTGGCGGCCTGGGCGCCAATGTGCTTGAGAAGATCGGCGTATCGACGCAAGCACTCGGCGGCGGCGATGTGTTTCCCGCGCTGGAACGCGGCGTCATAGATGCGGCGGAGTTCTCCAACCCCGGCATGGACGAATCCATGGGCTTCGATCAAGCCGCGAAATATTACTATTTCCCCGGATGGCAAAACCCGGTCAGTCCCGAATGGCTCATCATTAACAAAGCGGTCTACAACAAGCTGACCGATAAACAGAAGAAGGCCATCGATGTCGCCTGCGGCAATGCAGTGGCCCGCAGTATCGCCGAAGGCGAAGTGCTCAGCATGCAGGCGGTCGAACGCCTGCGCGCCAAGGGCGTCGATATCCGTCAGTGGAACCCCGAGGTGGTTAAGCAGTTAAAAGATCTATGGGTGGAGGAAGCCAACCGCTTGGCTTCCACCGATCCCAACTTCAAGAAGGTCTGGGAGTCTCAACAGAACTTCCGCCAGCAGCACGACAAGCTCATGCAGTTACAGAAACTGCCGTAACGGCGTAAGCCACACGAGCGGGAGCCGCGCGGCTCCCGCACCAAAGGGTTCTGTCTACAGTAGGTGGGTGCATGGATTCTCCGATTGCTGGGAAGATTGACCGCTGCGTGACGTTCATCGGGATGGCGGCGGGTTGGCTGTTGTTCGCGTTGACCGCCGTGGTGTGCTTCGATGTGATTACCCGAAAGTTTTTCGTCTTTCAGTCCACGTTCTTGCAGGAGCTGGAATGGCATCTGCATACCGTTATCTTCTTCCTGGCCATTCCCATGGCCTATCTGCGTGGCATCCATGTGCGCATCGACATTCTCAGGGATCGCATGGGAGACCGCGGCCGAGCAAAGCTGGAGCTGATCGGGCTCTTCCTGCTGGCGATTCCATTCACCCTGTTCCTGCTGAAATACGGCATCGACTTCGTCGCGCAGTCATACGCGCAGAACGAAGGCTCGACCTCGATGCAGGGTATCCATCATCGCTGGATCATAAAATCCATCATTCCTATTGCGATGCTGCTGACGCTCTTGTCGTTGATCGCGACGGTGATTCGTGGCGTGTTGTTCCTGGCGGGTAAAGGCCCCGTTCCAGAGGCATTCGCGCGCAAAGAAATCGCTGCCGTGGCTGTGGAGGAAATTCGGTGATGGATTTCCTCATGTCGCATATCTCCATCCTAATGTTCGTCGTGCTAGCGGCGTTGTTCTTTTCCGGATTTCCGGTCGGCTTTGTGCTGGGCGGCGTGACGATATGGTTTGGCATGCTGGGCTGGGCGTTGGATATGTTCTCGCCCACCGAGTTCTTCAACTTCATGTATCGGATTTGGGGTGGAGCAGCGGACAATATCGTGTTGATCGGCGCGCCGCTCTTTATCTTCATGGGCATCTTGCTGGAAAAGAGCCAGATCGCCGCCGACCTGCTGCGGTGCCTGCAGATCCTGCTGCGACGTGTCCCGGGCGGGCTGGCGCTGGGTGTGGCCATCATGGGCACCATCATGGCAGCGACCACGGGGATTATCGGCGCCTCCGTGGTCATGCTTTCCATGTTGGCGCTACCCGCGATGCTCAAGCAAAAATACGATACCGGCTTGGCGACCGGTATCGTCAGCGCCTCTGGCACCCTGGGTATTCTGATACCGCCCAGCATCATGCTGGTGATCATGGGCGACATGATGCAGATCTCCACGGGAAAGCTGTTTCTCGGTGCGGTACTGCCCGGACTGATGCTATCGGCGTTCTATGTGATCTACATCATCGTGCTGGCCTGGCTCAAGCCCCATCTGGCGCCGCCCTTGACCGACGATGAATGGCAATCCGACGGCGAGTCCTTGACACGTCTGGTGCTTCGCGCCTTCGTGCCGCCGACGGTGCTGATCGGGCTCGTACTTGGTTCTATCTTCATGGGTTGGGCGACGCCGACCGAGGCAGCAGGCGTGGGCGCGGCAGGGGCCATTGTGCTGACTATTTTCTCCGGCCGCTTCAGTGTTCCGCTGATGAGTGACGCGGTGCGCACTTCGGCGCTCACGATCGGGATGGTGTTTCTCATCATCATCGCCGCCGCGTGTTTTTCCTACGTGTTCCGCTCGCTGGGAGGCGACGACGTCATCCACGAGATGCTGGATTCGGCCGGGCTGGGTCCTTGGGGCGTGCTGGCGCTGCTGCTGGTCGGGGTATTCCTGCTGGGCTTCTTTTTCGATTGGCTGGAGATCATCCTGATTGTCGTGCCGATCTTTGCGCCCATCATCGCTGGTCTGGACTTTGGCGATCATTTGCCAGGCAAGGTAGAGGCCATCTACTGGTTCGCCATCCTGATTGCGATCAATCTGCAGACCTCTTTCCTCACGCCGCCGTTTGGCTTTGCCTTGTTCTTCGTGAAAGGCGCCGCGCCGCCCTCCGTGCGCATGGAGCAAATCTATAAAGGCATCATTCCGTTCGTGGTGCTGCAGGTATTGGCTCTGATCATTGTGGTCATTTATCCCGACGTGGCTCTTTGGCTACCGAGAACATTGCTGGGCAATTGATCAGGACACTAAGACTAGCCGTTTCGAACTCGACAAACAGGCGATGCCATGACGAAAAAAGCTTGGGAAGACTATCTGACAGAAGAGGATCGCGCTACCTTGGCGCGCGGCAAATGGGGCCAACAGATCAAGCCGGGCACCCGGCCCGCGATCGTGGCCATAGACGTCCAGAACTATATGGTGGGCCCCAAGGAGGGCGGCGACGAGGCCTATCCCTACAGCTGCGGCCAGATCGGATGGGACGCCGTAAAAGCGTCTGGCGAGATCATCGCCGCCGCCCGTCGAGCCGGCGCGCCGGTCATCTTTACACGTTTCGCGCTAGACCCCTCGGGTAACGACGGTGGCCTTTTCGCACAAAAGGTCGGCAAAGGTGAGGGCGAATACGCCTTCGTCGAGGGCACCTTTGGTTCAGAATTCGTCGCAGAGGTCGCACCGCAGCCCGGCGACATCGCGTTCACTAAAAAGAAGATGAGCGCTTTCTTCGGCACCCCGCTGCAGGCTTATTTAACCGATTTAGGCGTAGACACCATCATCGTCCTCGGCGGATCGACCAGCAACTGCGTGCGCGCCACCGTCGTCGATGCGGCACAGTCGAACTACAAGGTGCTGGTGCCCAGAGAGGCCGTGTTCGATCGTCTGCCGCTTTCGCATGCGGTGTCCTTGTTCGACATGGACCGCAGCTGCGCCAATGTGATGAGCAAAGACGAGGTGATCGGCTACCTGGGTCAGCTGCCCGACGCCCGCGACCGATAACCAGCACCGTGCAACCTGTCGCGAAAAGGAATCGTCGTGGACATCTACGCAAAACAAGGGATGGGCCAGCGCATGGGCTTTGGCCACCGCCCGGCGCTGTTGATTATCGATTTTCAAAACGCGTTTGCCGATGAGAATTTCTTTGGTGGCTACAACATCGGTGATGCCATGGCCAATACAGAGCGTTTGCTCCAAACCTGCCGGCAAACGCAGACGCCCGTGGCTCATGTTCGATTTGCTACTTCCAACGACGGTTCCGATATCGGGCCATTCGGAATGAAGGTGCCACGGCTAAAGGACTTGGTCGATGGCGACCCCGCGGCCGACATTGTGGCTGCACTGACCCCGCTAAAAAACGAGTTTGTCTCCACCAAGCGTCATGGCTCCGCGTTTTTCGGGACGAATTTGCACACCTGGCTGACTTTCAAAGGCGTCGACACGCTTTTGATCAGCGGTTGTGCGACCAGCGGCTGCGTGCGCGCCAGCACCGTCGACGCATCGGCCTATGGGTATCGCCCGATGGTCGTGGTTGACTGTGTTGGTGACCGCGCCCAAGCCCCGCACGAAAGTAACTTGTTCGATATGGGGCAGAAGTACGCGGATCTCGTGTCGTTGGAAGAGGTGCAAGCCCATCTGGCAGGCTAGGGCGGCCGTTTTACTCGTCGAGCTTGCTGTGTATGCGCGTTGTCTGGGTATAGCGTCCGCTCGGGTAGTAACCCAGTGCGATCTGGACTAGCTCACCGCGGCTGTCGTAATAGTGGCGAATGATGGACAGCGCAGCCTGTCCCGGCGTGGCGTCCACGAGTTCGGCGATATCGTGATCCAGGCTGTCGGCCGTGAGTTCCTGGCGGACTTCGGCGATACGCACACCATACTCGCGCTCGAGCACCGCGTAGATGGGCTCACGCATATGTTTAAGCTTTTTTAGCTTAGGCGCGTACTTCGGTTGTACGTAGACCTTCAGAAAACTCAGAGGACGCGGTTGATCGGGTAAACAGCGCAGGATCTCCATATGCAGCCATTTCGATCCCAACTCGCACTTAATCATCTTGACCAGATGACGGTCGGCCGTCACCGTGGACGTGTTAAGGATATGCATCTCGGTTTCGGTAGCGAACTCCAGCAGGTCCACCAGCGAGTTCAAACCGCTCATCATCCAGATCTTCCCTGGCTGTGTACGGACAATTGTTCCGATGCCCGCGCGCGCTTGTATCAGCCCTTGGTCCTTCAGCTCGCGCAGCGCCTGACGGATGGTGTGGCGGCTGACCTGAAAGCGGTCTACCAGCATTTCCTCGGTCGGCAGCACACTGCCTACCGTGTACTTTCCTTGCTCGATTTCTTTCTGCAAGGTGTGCGCCACCACGACATAAAGCGGCTGACGTAATGCAAGATCCTGCTCAGATTTGGGGCTTGAGATGCTTGACTGTGCAGATGTTTTTTTCATTTGTAGCCCTTCTGGGTTGCTTCCGTGTGCTTGTCCTGTCAATGCGACAGGTCATCTCGTACCGGATGAGTTCGGCACATAGCTAAATACTAGCGTGTTTGCGTTGACGAGGTTCGACAATCCCCCTATATTGTCCGTACAAATCTTAAATGTACGCACAAACGCCGAGGAGACACGATGGCAATTTTCAGGACGTTCTTGTTTGCTCCCGCCAACCATCCCAGACGGGTAGAAAAGGCCTTTCAGCTGGGCGCGGATGCGGTGATTCTGGATCTGGAAGACGCTTGCGCCATCAGCGAAAAGGTGGCCAGCCGTAGCAAAGTGGTCGAAGCCATGCAGCGTTCGCGCTCGTGCCTGGGTTATGTGCGGGTTAATCCCTTGAGCACCGAGTTCGCGTTTGGCGATATCTATGAAGTCGTGCAGCCTGGGCTGGATGGCATCGTGCTGCCAAAAACCGAGTCGCCGCACGATATCAAGACCGCCGAGTGGATGATCAGCTGCCTGGAGAAGGAGCGGGGGCTTCCCGTAGGTAGCATCGATTTGATGCCCTTGATCGAGACCGGTCGCGGCATGGCCAACATTGGCGAGATTTTGTCGTGCGAATCTCGCGTGCGGCGCGTTGCCTTCGGCGCGGGCGACTTTTGTCTGGATATGAATCTGCAATGGTCGCGCGACGAGGACGAGCTGCAGGCTTATCGGAGCCAGGTGGTCCTCATGTCCCGCCAGGCGGGAAAGGAACCGCCTATCGACACGGTGTGGATCAATATCCAAGATACCGAGGGTTTTGCACAGTCCTCGAGGCGCGCCCTACGCATGGGATTCCAAGGGAAATTGTGCATCTACCCGGACCAGGTTGCCGTCGTCAACGACGTGTTCTCCCCCACCGATGAGCAAGTCGCTCGTGCCCGCAAAGTCGTCGCGGCCTTCGAGCAAGCGGAGAAGGAGGGCAGTTCTTCATTCCAGCTGGACGGTCAATTCATCGACTATCCCATTCTCTATGCCGCTCAAAAACTACTCGCCGTACACGAAAAAGTCGTGAGCCAGCGCGCGAAGTGATCTGACACCTACGGAGGACAATGTGGTTGCTACTGCTATGAATATCCAGCCCCTTGATGGTTTAAAGATCATCGACGTTTCAAGCTTTCTGGCCGGCCCGTTCTGCTCGACTCAGCTCGCTGAGTTCGGCGCCGACGTGATCAAGATCGAAATGCCCAAGATCGGGGACGCGTTGCGTCGTTTCGGCAGCATCACGCCCGAGGGCGATTCGCTACCCTGGCTATCCGAATGCCGCAATAAAAAATCGGTCACCTTGGATCTGCGTACGCCCGAAGGCGCCGAGTTGCTTAAAGAACTCGTGCGCGGCGCGGACGTGCTGGTGGAGAACTTTCAACCCGGTACGCTGGAGAAGTGGGGCCTGGGCTGGGACGTCATGAAGGAAGTGAATCCCAAGCTCATCATGGTCCGCATTTCTGGCTATGGACAGACCGGGCCCTACAGCCCACGGCCCGGTTTCGGTCGAATCGGCAATGCGTTCGGTGGCCTGTCATTTCTGGCGGGGTATCCCGATCGCCCACCCGTGACGCCGGGCTCGGCCACCATTCCTGATTATCTGGCGGGCCTGTATGGCGCGGTGGGGGTGCTGCTTTCTCTGCAGGCGCTGCAGAAAACGGGCAAGGGCCAGTATATCGACATCGGCCTGTACGAGCCGATTTTCCGTATCCTGGACGAGATCGCGCCGTCCTATCACATGAAAGGCTATGTGCGTCAGCGCATGGGCCCGGGCACCGTCAACGTCGTCCCGCACAGTCATTACCCCACCAAAGACGAGAAGTGGATCGCCATTGCCTGCACGAGTGACAAGATCTTCGAACGCCTGGCGACCGCGATGGGCGTTCCGGAATTCGGCGGAGAAGGGAAGTGGGGCACCATCAAGCAGCGGGATGCCGATCGCGAGAACGTGGACAACTACGTCACCGAATGGACATTGAAGTTCAACCGTGACGAAGTGATTTCGATCTGCGAGCAGTATCAGGTGCCTTGCGGTCCGGTTTATTCCATCGACGAGATTTTCGAGGACCCTCAGTACAAGGCGCGCGAAAACATCGTCTATATCAAGGATGCCCATGGGCGCGAGCATGCGGTGCCTAACGTCGTGCCGCGTTTGAGTGAAACGCCGGGGGGTATCAAGTCGTTGGGGCCGACGTTGGGTCAGCACAATGATGAGGTGTTTCGTGAACGGTTGGGCTTAAGCGAGGAGCGTATGGCTGAGCTCAAAGAGAAAGGGGTGATCTGATCCGGGCGGGCGGCATGGTCCATCGCGTCGTATGCGTCGCCTCGGGCAGTGGGGTGGTAGGGAGGTAGTCCTATTCCTTGCAGTATCGAACTTGTCCCATAATCGTGGCGAGACCTGCTAGCTAGAATCTGCGTTCCTTTCTTTTCAGCCAAAGGCGCGCAGATGAGTCCGTCAGGCTCCTCCAATTCCTCTACATTCGAATGGGATACGTCAAGCGGACCAAAGCCGCTGCCCGTGCAGTTCCACGGCGAGGCAGGCGGTTTTTTCCGCGTCTGGCTGGTGAATCTGCTGCTCACTATTGTGACCTTGGGGGTCTGGTCTGCCTGGGCCAAGGTGCGCACGAACCAATGGTTTCTGCGTCATACCGTGGTCAATGGTCACGCTTTCGATTATCACGCCACTGGCCTGCAGATCTTCAAAGGGCGGTTGATGGCTCTGATCGCCATTGCCGCCTATTCCGCGCTGGTTTGGCTGTGGCCCTCGCTCGAGTGGGCCGCCTTTATCGCTTTGATGTTGGCGTTGCCCTGGGCGATCAATGCTGGCCTGAGCTTTAATGCCGCCATGACCTCATGGAGCAACGTTCGCTTTGGCTTTCGCGGCCGATATGGCGGCGCGGCGCTCGTATTCCTGATCATGCCGATCGTCGCGGTATTCTCATGCGGGCTATTGGCGCCATTGTGTTCGCGCATGTCCGCGCGCTATCTGGCTAGCGGCTACGGCTATGGCAACCTCGCCTTTGCGACTGAGCCACGGCTGAGCGCCCTGTATGCCGCCTTGGGGCGTAGCGTGTTGGTGTTCATCGCCACTGTCATCATGGGCATAGGTGTGGCGTTTCTGACGGGCTTGTTTCCGCCGGGAGCGATGGCGGACATCCATAGTCATCTCGATCCCGTCAATCTCATTTTGAATTTTTGGTGGGTGATTCTCAGCGGCTACATCGCCCTCTTTGTCGCGGGGCTTTATTACGGCGCTAGTGTGCATAACGAGATTCTTAACGGTACGACAATCACGGGTGGCCATCGCCTGGAAAGCCGCCTGTCGCCCTTGCGCTATGTCTGGATCATTGTGTCGGGCTGGCTGGTCGCCTCTGCCACGCTGATGCTCGCCTATCCGTGGGCGCGCGTGCGCCAATACCGTTATCTGATGCGGAACATAACGCTACTGGCTGCGCCTGGACTCGACGAAGTGGTATCGAGTCAGCAGAACGCGCCGGGCAGTTTTGGCGGGGAGTTCAGCGAGCTCGAAGGCTTCGCCAGTGCAGCGCTCTACTGAGCCCTACTCGTTGCGCGGCCGGCTCTTCCGACCCAACGCGGCTTCCTATTGTGCTGCCTTGCTAACGCTGCAGCCAGACGGCTCGTTGCTACTGGACGACGGTGAGACAACGCGCGATCTGCCGCCAGGATCATTGCGGTGGTCCAGCCGCATGGGCGCGACCCCCCGACGCGCCACGCTCCCGGACGGCGCCGTTTTTGAGACCGACGACAACGATCATGTTGACACTTTGGAGCGTACGTTCGGGCGGCGCAGCGTCGGCTTGTGGCATCGGTTGGAAAACCTCGGTGCACCGCTGCTCGCTCTGGCCGTCCTGGGCGTACTTGGTTTTTTTATCGGATTGCGTTGGACCGTGCCGTGGTTTGCTGACGCCGCCTCGCGATTGGTTCCCCAGGCCGTAGAGGCCCGGCTCGGCGGTGCCGCAATGGATACGTTGGATAGCGTGGCCTTGCACCCTAGCGAATTGCCAGCCGAAAAACAGCGCGCCATCCTCGCCGTGTTCGATGAGCTCGCCAGCCACGCGGATACAAAGCCTGGCACGTTGAAGCTCGCCTTCCGGCGCGGCGACAAGCTGTCGGTGCCAACGCGATGGCGCTGCCCGGCGGCCAGATAATCGTCACGGACGAGCTGGCGGAACTGGCACAAACGGCAGACGCCCTGGCAGGGGTGCTCGCACACGAGATTGCGCACGTCGAACTCCGACACGGCATACGCCGTCTGGCGCGGGTCGCTGGCCTGTCGGCAGTCGTGATGTTGATGACGGGCGACGTATCGAGCATGACGCACGACATGGGCGTGTTGGGAGCGGGCTTGTTGGATCTGGGGTATTCGCGTGGTTTCGAGAGCGAGGCTGATGCGCGTGGCGCGGCTTTGATGCGGCAGTCGAATCGCGATCCTGAAACACTGGCGGTGTTGCTGGAAAAGCTGTCGGAACGCAGCGCCAGCGGAGGGCCGAGCTGGCTATCGAGTCACCCGCGTACGGAGGAGCGCGCGCAACGGATCCGAGAAGGGCGCTGAAACAAAAGCAATCTTAAATCGGAACCATTGTCCTTCTCCCGATACTACGATGGATCTCATCCACGCGTTTGAAATGAGTGCTGACCTATTCCCAACGGCACAACCTAAACCGGCAGCCCCGCAGCGAGACGCCAATGTCGCACGCCGAGCGATAAAAACTCATTCACGTGCGAATACAACATTGTGACTCCCTGAGACTGCCAGTAGGCCATATCGTTTTCCTTGACCAGAAAGCCCGCCGTGCGACCGCGGGCGACGATCCTGGACACGACGTCCTGTAGCTTGGCCTGCACGGCAGGTTGCGAATAGTCACCGTCATACCCCATGCTCTTGGCAAGATCGACCGCGCCCACAAAGAAGCAATCGACCTCTGAAAGGCTCAGAAAATCATCGAGTTCCTGCACCGCCGGGACGGTTTCGATTTGAACGATGATTACTTTGCGTGCGAAGGTAGAGGGGGACGCGTATCGGATATCCGCGATGGCACGCCGGGCCTGATCCGCTGTATCCAGCCTGGGGATGACGAGCCCATCCACGCCTCGCATGATTGTGCGTTCGATGATCCATGGCTCAGGCGACGGAATGCGGGCGATAGCGCCTACCCCATTGGCCTGCGCGGCGCGGCCCATGTACTCAACGTCAGCGTAACTGAGGTTGCCTTGTTCACAGTCGAACATGAATGCGTCGATCCCCAGACGCGATACCACATCAACGACGCCAAGACTTGGATGGTTCACGTTGATTAACGACACGGTATCGCCGTTTCTGAGTTTGTCTTTGAATGTGCTCATTGTTCATCCGAGAGTGCTCTGGCCGCCTGATAAAGGTCGAATAGTTCCGTATCACTATGAGGCCCCATGCCCGATTGCGCTGCACGGGCTAACACCGCGCGCGCGGCCCGCGAAACCGGGACGCTCGCGCCGAGAGATTGAGCCGACGCTAGTGCAATGTCGAGGTCTTTCAAAAACGTGTCGATGCTGGCGTGCACTTCATGGTCGCCTTGGGTCATGCGCGAGGCGCGATTCAAGAACATCTGTGACGCTCCGGAGCTGCACCCGACGACCTCAATCAGCTTGTCCAGCGCCACACCTGTTCGCGCGCCCAAAGCTAGCGCTTCCGCCGTCAGGACGACGTGACTGGCGGCCAGCAGGTTGTTGATGATCTTGATGGTGGATGCCACACCCGTATCGCCGACGTGGTGTATTTGAGCCGCACACGCGGACAGGTAGGCCATGGCGCCTTCGAGCGCCGCCTGACTGCCCCCCGCGATAACCGTCAGCGTGCCGGCTTGTGCCTTGCGACGTCCACCGCTGACTGGGCCGTCCAAAGCCGTTAGCCCGTATTCGGACAGACGCCTTGCACATTCGCGCATCACGTCCGCCGGTATAGTGCTCGCGATCCACACGACGCCTGCGCGCGGCATTGTGTGGACAATGCCCTCCGGTCCAAACAGCACCGCTCGCACTTGCGTGGCGTTGCTCACCATGATGATGGCACATTGCGCCGAGGCCGCCGCTACCGCAGGCGACGCGCACATCTGCGCCCCACGCATTGCGAGGGCGTTCGCCGCTTGCGGGTTGGGGTCCACCCCGCGCACATCGAAGCCGGCCCCGATGAGCCGGCAGGCCATCGCCTGCCCCATAATGCCCAGTCCGATGCAGGCAACGGTTTGGGGGTCGGCAGGGCATCCGCTGTCTTCCCTCGAGTTCATCATTGCGCCTTAATCCACTTTGGCGCCAGCGAGGTCGACAATCTCCTTCCAGCGTGGAATCTCAGTCGCGAGATGCTTGCGCAAGTCGTCGGGCCCCTCTACTTGCGGGTCCGCCCCGATCGCGACCATCCTGTCGTGCACGTCTTTCTGAGAAACCACTTTTTTGAGCTCTTCATAGATGCGCTGTGTGATCGCTTTCGGCGTCTTGGCGGGCGCCATCAGTACAAACCAGCCTCCGATCTGGTAGTCCTGCAACCCTTGCTCCTTCATGGTGGGCACGTCAGGCAGGATGGGGGATCGGGTCTCGCCCGTTGTCGCGATAGGCTTGACCATGCCAGCCTGGATTTGCCCCTGCATCGCGGTGATATTGTCGAACATCACCGCAACCCGCCCTGCCATGAGATCGTTTAAACCGGGGACGTTACTCTTGTAGGGGATGTGCGCCAGCGGAACGCCGGATTGTTTTACAAATAATGCGCCGGCCAGATGGCTGGTGGTGCCATTGCCGGAAGAAGCATAGGGATACTTCTCGGGATCGGCTTTGGTCAGCGTGATGAACTCCTGAAGGTTATTGGCCGGAAACTTTCCTGGCACTGCCATGACAAACTTGTTCGTGGCGATCAGCGCGATAGGCTCGAAATCGTTGATGGCGTCATAGGGGAGTTTCGAATACAGCACAGGGTTGATGCCATGTGTGGAACTGCTGCCCAGCAGGATGGTGTACCCGTCCGGGGTGGCCTTGGCCACATCTGCCGTGCCGACGCTGCCGCCCGCGCCGGGTTTGTTCTCGACGACGATCGGTTGGCCCAAACCCTCTGACATCTTCTGGGCCAGCATGCGTCCCAACACATCGGTGCCCCCGCCCGCGGCAAACGGAATCACCATCCGTATCGGACGTTCGGGCCATTTCTGTTCAGCCGATACGGCGGGCGCAACGGAAAGGACTCCCACCGTCATGGCGACCATCAGTGATGCTATGCGCAGATATTTTTGCATGTCTTCCTCCTGGCTATCGTTGTGGTTGTGAGGTTGGGGAGCAGGCTGGCGTCTAAGCCGACTCCACGACCAAGGCATCGCTTTGTCCAAATCCTCCGCAGATCGCAGCGATGCCACGCTGCTTCTTGCCGGCCTTTTCAAAGCCCGACAGCAGTGTCATGACCAGGCGCGCACCGGACGCGCCCAGCGGATGGCCGATCGCCACGGCACCGCCCCACGGATTGGTCCGCGATCGGATCGTCGCCAGATCGGCCTGCGATCCCTGGCTGAGAACCTGCGTGCTGACCAATGCCGTAGCGGCATAAGCCTCGTTAATCTCTATCCGGTCGAAGTCCAGAATGTCGGCGCCTTCGATCGCCAACAGTCGTTCAATGGCCGTGGCGGGTAGCGATGTACCTGACGTGGGGCCGCCAGCGGCTTGCGCGTACGAGGTGATGTGGCCTAGTACAGGCCAGCCGCGTTGCGTGGCGAAGGCTCGGGTGCTCAGCACCAGGAACGCTGCGCCGTCGCTTAGGCCCGGGGCATTGCCGGCAGTGATCGTGGGGCTTCCATAGACGGTTTTTAACCGCGCGAGTTTGGATGGTGTCGTGTCGGGTCGCGGGCCTTCGTCGGCCGTGACTCGTGTGACCTCAGGGCCGTTAGCTACCTCGACGGGTACGATCTCCTTTGCAAAGGCGCCTTGCTCCAGTGCCTCGAAATAGCGTTGATGACTTTGGGCCGCCCAGGCGTCTTGTTGCGAACGATCAACGCCGAAGCGTTCGGCCTCTTCGCCGGAATACACGGCAATGGGCCGGTCCACTGCATCCCCCCCCAGAATCAATGGGTCTTTCAATTGGACAGAGCCGGGCCGGATGCTGCGTTGACGTGGCAGGTACATCGGCATGTTTGACAGGCTCTCCATGCCGCCGGCAATCGCCACGTCCTGTAGTCCCAGCATGATGTCTCGTGCGGCTTGCGCGATGGCGGTCATGCCCGAGCAACACGCTCTGTCGATACCGACGGAAGGAAGCTCCTGAGCGAGCACGGATCGCAGCACGGTTTGGCGCGTGACCGTCAAGGCCGCTGCCCCAGCGAGCCCGATCCCGCAGTACGCAGCTCCGATATCCGCTGCCGGAATTCCGGATTTAGTTAATAGCGCATTGATGACTTGTGCTCCCAAGTCGGGCAGTGTCAGGGGGGACAACACGCCACCGAAACGCCCAAAAGGCGAACGCGCAAAGGCGCACACGACGACTTCGCGATCGGGACACCCTATACGAATTGCACCGCGGGTTTGTGTCATGCGACAGGCTCCTTGTTATCACCGGACTGCAAACTGTCGGCATAGTCGCGCTGCAGTCGTCGTTTATCGATTTTTCCGTTGTTGGTCTTAGGTAACTCAGCAACGAGCCGCCATGCACGCGGCGTTTTGATGCCTAGAATGGGCCGCATTGCGGCCGCCAGCGTATCGGCGGTCCATCGCTCGGGTTGATCCTGGACCACATAGGCCACTCCGATCTCGCCCCACGATGCGTCAGGGTGCGCCACCACGGCAGCTTCGAGCACGCCGGGCAGGGCAGTCAGGTGCGATTCGACCTCGCTGGGATAGATGTTGAAGCCGCCGCAGATCAACATATCTTTGCGCCGGCCAACCAGCCGTATCAGACCGTCCTCATCAGTGGTCGCCAGATCGCCCGTCCATAGCCATCCGTTTCGCACCGTCTCGGCCGTCAGGTCAGGCTGTTCCCAATAGCCTTGCATGACGTGTTCGCCGCGAATAGTCAGCTCGCCGATTTCTCCTGACGCCACCGGATCACCACGTTCGTCCCGTACGACCAGCTCCACGAATGTGTAAGGTCGACCGATTGCGCCATGTCTGAACCTCAACTCGCCGTCCGCATCGTGCAGGATATGGTCCTCGGGAGGCAGGTGCGCACAGGTCATCATCGCTTCGGTCTGGCCGTAGTTCTGCCATAGGATCGGGCCAAAGACCTGCCATGCCCGCTCCAGCGTATTCGCGGGAATGGCTTCCGCGCCATAGCCGATAAAGCGCAGACTTTTAAAGTCCCGTCTATCCAGGTCCGCCAGCGTCAAGAACCGGGTCAGGAAGGTGGGAACGCAGGTGAAAGCCGTCACGCGCTCGCGTTCAATGGTGTCGGCCAGATTCGCAGGCGTGGGCGGTGATACGATGATGTTGCGCGCGCCCCGCCAATACCATGGCGCCAGATAGGCGCCGCTGGAATGCGTCATCGGTCCGACATAGGCAACGACATCGTCGCGGGATAGCGGTCGGTCCACCAGCATATTGCGGTAGACCGCCGCCCAATTGCCTTGCGAGAGCATGACGCCTTTAGGATTGCCCGTCGTGCCCGAGGTGTAGTTGATCGTCGCAAGCGTATTCAAGCTCGCCCGATGGAGTTTGTCCGGGGTGATGCAATGGCTGATGAGTGACGCCCATTCGTCGGAGGTGATAGGTATGCGGTGCAAGCTATCGTTGAGGCCGGCGGCGGCAACCGTCGCTGCGCATTCCGCGTCATGGACCAACGCCGCCGCATCACAATGTGCAGTCAATGTTGCTAGTTCATGTGCGGTATAGCGAAAGTTGACCGGGACGCGAACCAGGCCCGCTCGTTCCAATGCGAACTGCAGCATCACGGCTTCGGCGCGGTTATGCATCATGACTGCCACACGTGAGCCCGGCTCGTACGCGTTGGCCAGCCCGCTGGCGAGGCGGTCGACCAAGGCCTCGAACTCCCGATATGTCCATTGCCGCGATCCGTCGATGATCGCGATGCGATCGCCGTGGCGGTGAGCGGCCTGTGAAGTCCATAGCGAAAGATTCATAAAACGTGGTTCCTGCTTTGTGTTTTCATTTCAGTGGACGAGGCTCGTATCTGTGTTTCATCGTCCCGCGCAACTCTTGCCGCCATCGACGGGCAGGCATACACCGGTGATGTATTTGGCCTCGTCCGACACCAGAAAGAGCGCGGCGTGTGCGACATCCCATGCATCACCCATCCTTCCCATTGGCGAAGCAGCATTTCTTCTCTGCCGCATGGCTTCGATGCTGTCGAATTCGCCCGCGATCTGCCGGTAGATCATGGGGGTGTCCATGACGCCAGGCAAAACCGCATTGACCCGTATGCCTTGACTGGCATACTGCACCGCCATCGCGCGCGTCAGTTGATTCAATCCGGCCTTTGCGGCCGAGTACGATGGGTAGGGGTAGTGATTGACCTGAATGGAGGCGAGCGACGAGATGTTGACGATCGCGCCGCTCTGCTGGGCTTGCATCACTGGCAAGACGTGTTTGCAGGTCAGGAACACCCCGGTTAGATTGGTGTCCAGGACGCTGCGCCAACTTTCCTCCGAGGCCTCCACGACGTCCCCCATCGCTGTGATGCCGACGTTGTTATGCAGAACGTCGATGCGGCCGTGATCGCGCAGCACGGTATCTACCACCGCCTTGATGTCACTGGACACGGTGATGTCAGCCCGCAGTGCGGCGCAGACGCCTCCCTCGTCAAGGATGATGTCGCGGGTGCGTTCGGCTGCCACGAGGTCCACATCGACGGCATAAACAAGCGCGCCCTCGCGGGCGTAGAGCGCGGCCGCCGCCTTGCCATTACTCCAGCCATCTTCGCGCGAGCCGGCGCCCATCACGATGGCGACTTTCGATGCCAGTCGTTGCATCATGAGGCTAGTCCAACGCGATGTTGCCGAACTCGGCGACTTTCTTCCACTTTGCCACGTCGTTGCGCACCATCTCGCCGAACTGCTCAGGTGTGTCAGCGATGACATAAGCGCCCAAGGCCTCGTAGCGGCGCTGTGTCTCGGGGTTCTTCAGCGCGCGCACGGCGGCGGCGTTCAGTTTCTTCAGCACGTCATCGGGCAGTCCCGCAGGCGCCAGCAAGCCATTCCACATTTCCGCGTCGTAATTCGGCAAGCCGACTTCCGCTGCTGTCGGCACGTCCGGCAATTGCGCCAGCCGTGATTTGCCCGCCACCATGACTGGAATCAGATTGCCCGCCAGCATATGCGGCATGGAGGAAGCCGCGGTGTCCCAGATCATGTCGACCTGCCCGCCGATGACGTCATTCAATGCCGGCCCAGTGCCTCGATACGGCACGTGCGTGATATCGAGTCCTGTCAGGGATTTGTAGTATTCCATCGCCAGATGCGTGGCACCGCCGTTGCCCGATGATGCATAGGTATGCTTCTTCGGTTCGGCCTTCAACGTCTCGACAAAAGATGGATAGTCCTTGCCCGCAAACTTCTTGTTCACCGCGATCACGCCCGGCACGCGGATGATCTGCGTGATGGGCGTAAAGTCTTTGTACGCGTCATACGGGAGATTGCGATAGACCGCCGAGTTCGTGCCGTTCGTGCTCGATGTTCCTAATAGCAGTGTGTATCCATCGGGCTTGGCGCTCGCTACCGCGCGCGCGCCGACCGTCCCACCCGCGCCCGCTTTGTTCTCTACCACGATGGTCTGGCCAAGCTCTTTCGACAGGGAATCTGCCAATATGCGTCCCACCACATCGGACGTGCCGCCGGGCGGGAAGGGCACTATCAGGGTTAGTGGCTTATCCGGATAGCTGGTTTCTGCAGCCGTCGTGGTCAATGACGCGGTCAGGGCGAGTACCACGGACGTCATGGCAAACAGCGTTTTAGTTTTCATTGTCTATGTCTCCTTTGGGGCGGGTACTGCCGCTTGCCTGAGAGGCGAGCGGTGTTAAGCGTTATGCGATGCGGTCGCCGGGTTTGACCTTCGCTGCGCGGTTATCGACTCCGGGTAGCATCTTGGCCGGGTCCCGTGTGACGACGATATCGATCACGGTCGGGCGATCCGTGCATAGGGCGGCGGCATCCAGCGCGCCGCGCAGTTCTGCGGGATCTTCGACGCGGATACCCTGGCAGCCCAGCGCGCTCGCCACGTTGGCGTAATTGGTGTCATTCAGATCCGCCGATTGATAGGTATCGGCCCCGTACATCAGGTGTTGCAACGCCTTGACGTAGCCAGACGCCGCGTTGTTGACGACGAGCAAGGTAAAAGGCAGCTTTAGACGCACCGCTGTTTCCAACTCACCGAGCGACATATTGCAGCCGCCATCGCCGGTCAGGCTAAGCACGGGCTTTCCGGGCGCGGCCAAGGCGGCACCAATCGCGCCCGGGATGCCGTACCCAATCGACGCGAAGCCGCGATCCGGCACGAAGTGCCGTCCCGGCTGCTTCGTGTCGAACAAGAGCCCGCCCCAGTGCGCGGCAAAGCCGCCGTCCGCAATCAGATACCCGTCTGCGGGTAGCCAGGCATTAATCTCATGCAGTAGCCGGGCCATGCCTACCGGACGCTCATGGGACTCCAGTTTTTCTTTGACGGAACTGCGCCATTCCAACATACGCTTGCGCGCCTCGATTGCCATATCGTCACGACGTTGGTCGTGACGCAGAGACAGCACCTGCGCTTGCAGTTCTGGCAGTGTGGCCTTGATATCGCCCCAGAGGCGTACTTGCGCCGGCGTGGTGCGTTCCAACTCTTCTGCCACGATGTCCAGATGAATCAGCGGCGTATCCGCCGGAATCAAATCAAACCGGCGTGTGGCGATTTCTCCCAGTTTGCAGCCGACGACAAACAGACAGTCCGCGGCGGCGATCAGGTCATTGGCGATCCGGCTATAGCGGCCGAACAGGCCTGCATTCAAATCATGCGTGCATGCGATGGCGCCTTTGCCGCTGAGCGTATGCGCCACAGGAACGTCCAAATTTTCCGCGAAAGCTTGCACGGTTTCGGCGGCACCGCTCAGGTGTACCCCGCCTCCACATAGCATCACCGGACGACGGGCGCGTGCCAGCAAGGTCGCAGCCTGCTGCAAAGTTTCCGCATCCGGCCGGATGCGTAGCGACGGCGTCTGATTGACGAAAGATCCTGCCGTAAATTCAGACATAGAAAACGTGTGCGTGGCATGCGCGATGTCCTCTGGAACATCCAGCACCACCGGCCCCGGACGGCCCTGTGTCGCCACCGCGAACGCGCGTCTCACCAGTTCGGGAATGCGTTCGATGCGTTCTACGCGGATCAGCTCCTTGCTGATGGGGCGTAACACCTCGGTCTGACGCGTCTCCTGCGTCATGTTTTTCCAAGAGTGGGCGCGGTGCGAGTCGCCCACTTGCACGACGAGGGGTGTGCCGGCGTTCAGGGCTTCCACCAGCCCGGTCACCAGATTCGTAGCGCCAGGCCCCAGCGTTGCATCGCAGACGCCGACGCGACCGGAGACCTTTGCATAGGCGTCCGCAGCAAAGATCCCACACCGTTCGTCGTTGATCAGATAGTGGGTCATGCCCAGCCGCCGCACGGCATCATAGAAGGGCAGCATCTGAAATCCACCCATCCCGAACATGGGGCCTACCCCGTGGGCGGCGTACATGCGTGCGATGGCTTCACCGCCGGTGATTTCAATGGTTTCGGACATTTTGGAATCTAGCTCCTGTGGGTGTGCCCGCCGAGTTGCAGCGATGCATAGAAAGACTTCAAAGAATCGCCAGGGCGCGCACCCAATTCACGGGCGGGCGCGTTGGCTCGCGAGATGATTCCCTCGTCGTAGCAGGATCGGGAATCGCCGATACGCGCACTGTCCGCGCTGACTGTCACGGCGGCGATGCCACGTGCTTCCAGGCGTGGCAAACGGCTGTATCCTGCATCGTCCTTGCCTCCACCTGCGTCATGAAACGAGATCACCGGCACCTGCACACGCACGCTATCGGTGCCCGAACTGGCGAGCAGAGCGCCATGCGACGCCGTCACGACCAGCGCATCCGCATCCGCATCTTCCAGCAGCGAGACTGAATCGATACCGATGACTTTGCGGTGGCCCACGTTCGCCAGTTCATGCCTGGCTTCTTCTGGCTTTACCGCATCCGCCACCGCAGCATGCGTTCCTTGCGCGAGCAGCGTAGCGGCATCCGTCACCGACATGCCTATCATGCAGCCACGCAGCCGGGCAGTCTCGTTCACGTGGCTCAGTTTGCCGTGATCACGTGTATCCGCACCGTCCCCGATGCGTGCGGACCAGTGATCGACGGCGGCTGCGGGAATACCGCAGTGCTGCAGGTATTCCAGACCCGCAATCCCAGCAGCGTCCTTTCCCACGCCCGCGTTATTCAAAAAGATCGCGGTCACGCCGGCAGCGGCGGCGAGATACGCCGGGTAAACCCCGCCGTGCGAGGCCGCGATCACGACGTGGCCACGGTGATGCGCCGTCAGCTTGGTCGCACTATCCAGAACAGTTGTCTCAACCACATTAACTCCATTAGGTGGAGTACTCTTTATTGGAGAACTGCGGACTACTGAGATAGATTCTAGTAATCGCCATCGGGTACGGCTATGCGCAACTCCACCATATGGAAGTCACAAAGATGAAGAAAATGGGTGCCCCAGTGTCGCCAAGGGGGCTGACAGGCGCGCAGAGCGTGTCCAGGGTCTTGCAACTGCTGAAGCAGGTGGCCGCCGCGCCGCCGCGCGGGGCGGGGCTGAGCGACCTGGCGACGGCCAGCGGATTGCCGCAGCCGACCGCGCACCGGATGCTGGCCGCATTGCAGGCCGAGGGATTCGTTTATCAGGATCCGGCGTTGCGAACCTATGGTTTGGGCAGAGAAGCGTACGTATTGGGCATCGCCGCCGCGCGTCGGCGTGGCATACGGGAATTCGCTGAGGCCGGACTGCAACGCATCGCGACCGAAACCGGCGACACCGCCTATCTATCCATGCGCTCTGGCGACGATGCTGTCTGCATTGACCGCAAGACCGGTGACTTCCCGATCAAGATCCTGACGCTAGAACCAGGGCATCGCCGGCCACTCGGGCTGGGCGCGGGCAGTCTCGCGCTGCTGGCGTTTCAGCCGGCAGAGGAGATCGACAGTATTCTCGGCAGGAATCATGCGGGCTTGCACCCAGCGTACCCCAGCCTGGATGTGCTGCGCGAGGACATCGCCACGACGCTGGAAAAAGGCTATGCGCTCAATCCTGGACGCATCATTCCCGAGATGGTGGGTGTAGCCGTGCCGGTGTTGGATGCACAAGGTACAGTGATCGCTGCGTTAAGCGTGGCCGCGATACGATCCCGTTTGTCTGGCACCAATCTGAAGCGTGTGATTGGCGTGCTGTCGCGAGAAGCACGACAGCTTCGCGCGGATATGCAAGCGGGTGGGACGGTGTATTGACGATCGATGCCACCGTCACCCCCGGCTGACGTGGTGAGCCGGCTGAACGCCGCCTTCAACAAGACCATGCAGACGCCCAAGCGCGGCCGCGTTGCGCCCTGTTCGGCCACGTTCGCGGGCGCATCGCCTCGTATAATGCGTGCATGGCCCTCGATGACTCCCACCCCGATTTCGTTAGCGCCCTCGCACGCGGCATCAGTGTGCTTTTAGCGTTCACCAGCAACACCCCTGAAATGACGCTCAGCGAGGTGGCGGCCAAGACCGGGTTGACGGCGGCAACCGTGCGCCGGTCTCTTCTGACCTTGATGGCGCTGGGCTATGTTAAGCAAAACGGTCGCCGTTTTGTCTTGACGGCGCGGGTACTGCAACTGGGCGCCGCGTTTGTTGAATCCATGAACCTGAATCAGGTCGCGCAGATCTATCTGCAGGATATCGTGGACGTGTTTCACGACGCGTCGTCGCTGACCGTGTTGGATGGTAATGATGTCGTCTACGTCGTGCATATCCCCAGCAATCGGCCGGCGCGATTGCGCCAACATGTGGGCGCGCGTATGCCCGCGCATGGTGCCTCCACTGGCTACGTCCTGCTGGGTCACTTGCCCGACGAGGAGCTAGAGGCCTACCTGAGCGGAGCTCCGTTTCCTGCCTTTACCGATAAAACGCCCGTCACTCGTGACGAGGTACGCGCTCTGTGCATGGCGGCCCGCGAGAACGGCTATGCCATCGCCGAGGATGCCATAGGCCTGGGCACTATCGCGATTGCCGTGCCGATTCGGGATCAGCAGGGCCGCGTCGTTGCGGCCATCAACTGTTCCGCCGACTCGACCAAGGTCACGCGCGACAAACTCATCGAGACGCGGCTTGAACCATTACAGAGGGCGGCGCAGCACATCAGCGAACAACTGATCCGCTACCCCGCCCTGACGGTGTCCGTACTCGGTTAACACCGGCTCCCCGCATCGATACAGGCCTTCTGTACGATGCGGGTCAGCCTGTGGGCTTACTCGATCGAGATATCGGCCGACTGTGCGACCGCCTTCATGCGCTTGATCTCTTCCGTCATACGGGTCTCCATTTCCGCGGGCGTCATCTTCAGCGGAATCGTGCCCTGCGCGATCAGGCTTTTAGAGACTTCGGGGTTGTCCAGAATCTCGGCCAGCGCCGTGTTCAGCTTATCCACGATGGGCTTGGGCGTGCCGGCCGGCGCGAAGAAACCGTACCAGCTGCCAATGTTCAGGTCAGGGTAGCCGGCCTCCGTAAAGGTCGGCACGTCGGGCATCATCGACGAACGTTCTTCGCCGGAAATCGCCAGTACCTTGATCCGCTTGTCCTTCACGTGGCCCTGGATGGTGGCCAGCGCCGGGAACGTGAACAGCACCTGATTGCCCACCACGTCAACCACGGCGGGCGACGAACCCTTGTACGGCACGTGCGTCACGTCCGAGCCCGTGACGGTGTTGTAGATCTCGCCCATGAAGTGCGGGTGGCTGCCCACTCCGAAAGAACCATAGGCAAACTTCTTTGGATTGTTGTTGGTATAGGCCTGCAGTTCCTTCATGTTGTTGACCGGCGTATCGGCATTCACGGCCATACCCAGGTTCAAGTAGCACACCGTGCCGACCGGGGTCAGGTCTTCCAGCTTGTACGGCATGTTCTTGGCGACTGCAGGATTCAGCACGAACGTCGCATCGTTGGTAAACAACACCGTATAGCCATCCGGCGCGGAGCGCGCGACCGTGGCGGCGCCGATGCCGGTGTTGCCACCCGCGCGGTTCTCGACCACCACAGGCTGGCCGAGCTTTTCCGACAGGGCCTTGCCCACCAGACGCCCGATGATGTCAGTCGCGCCGCCCGGTGCGTACGGGACGATCATTTTGATGGGCTGCGATGGATAGTTTTGCGCATACGCGCTGGGTGCGGCAAGCGCGAAAGTCGCCAACGCCAAACCGCTGAGTGCCTTATGCAGGGTGTGGATCTTGATCATGTCTTCCTCCGTGATGACTGTCGATGTATGAGGCAAAGGTGCGCGATTTACCGGACGGCATCACCGCGTCGTGTTGTATGTGGAACGATTTGAATCTTCGTTGCGCGTTTAAACAGCTGTGAATCTGCTTTAAGTTTGAACTTTTCTACCCGTTGCGTCGGTGTCTTGGGCAATGCCTCGACAAACGCCACATATCTCGGGATTTTGATGGGCGCGAGCTGCTGCGCGACCCATTGACCAATATCTTCTGCAGTGGGGTGCTTTTCCGGACGTGCAACCACCACAGCAAAGATGTCTTCCTCTCCCAACTCGGCGGGCACGCCGATGACAGCGGCTTCCAGAACATCAGGGTGGGCGCTGATGACCCGATCGAGTTCCGCGCCCGCGATGTTTTCTCCCCGGCAGCGGATCACATCGCGCTGGCGCGCGACAAACCAATAGAAGTCGTCCGCATCGCGCCACACCAGATCGCCCGTGATGAACCAGCCGTCATGGAAGGCGTCTGCCGTGCGTTCGGCATCGCGGTAATACCCCTGCATCACCGTAGGCGTACGAACCAGCAAAATGCCATGTTCGCCGATACCGACTTCTTCGAACTGCTCGTTCACCACTTTCAGTTGTGGCTGCGGATAGTCGGGCGACAGGTGCGGCGATATGCGTCCCATACTGCCCAGCTTGCGCGGGCCGGGGAACGGATTGGATATCGCGCCGGGAATTTCCGTCATGCCGTAGCATTCGATCAGATCACGCACGCCAAATTCATCGTTGAAAACCCGGACCAGGTTTTCATCCAACGGCGCGATGAACATCTTCGTCATGCAATGACCGGGCCGGAACTCGCTGCGATCACGCTTAATCAAAATCGATGCTGCAGCACCGATCAGGTTGCACGTCGTGGCACGCGTTTCATGAACTACAGACCAAAATGTGGACGCCGAAAAACGGCTGCTCAACACCAACGTTGCCCCGGCGGCCAACGTCCCGCCAACCGAATAAAACAGCGCGTTGATATGAAACAGCGGCAGCACACATAGCGCGCGCTCGTCGGGCTGCAGGTGCATCCGCACCACGAAGCCTTCGGCAGTCAGCACCACGCCCCGTTGCCCGTGCATCGCGGCCTTGGGCGAGCCCGTCGTCCCAGAGGTGTAGATGAACAAACAGGTCGCATCGCCGCTCGCCTCATCGGCGGGGATCGCGTCCGTCGGAGTAATCTCGTCGCCCATGGCAGGCACGCCGATAGCATTGTCGTCAGACTGATTCAGCACGATCCAAGGCTGCGGCGACATCTCGCGGCAAGCCTCCTGCGCACGCTGCCAGTTGCGGGGTGAACACACGATGCCCGAGACCTCGGCGTTCGACAGCGCATAGCGCGCCTCGGACACGCCAAAGTCGGGATTCAACGGCACCATGATGGCGCCGATCTTTGCCACCGCGAACAGCAGAATGACCGTCGTGGGGTGGTTTTGCGAAAACACCCCCAGTCTGTCACCCGCTTTGAGGCCGCGCTTGCGCAACCAGGCCGCCGTCTGATCGACCGTCTGCCCGAATTCGGCATAGGTCCAGCGCTGATCCTCGTATTCCAGAAACGACTTGTTTGGTACGGCCGCGATACGGCTTTGCAGCAGCGACGATAAGGAATAATCGTGGGCAGGGTAGAGCGCCACGACCTCTTGCGGTGAAAGCTTTTTCGCTGCCATGACTATTCCGCCGCCGGGTCGGTGTTTCCAGCCGGCTCGTAGCGTACGCCGGCCTCGGCACGCGCAGCGAGCTTAAAGCCCAAACGGGTCTCTTTTTCCTCATACAGATGTGCGATCAACGAGCCCGTGCGCGCCACCATCGGTATGCCTAGCAGCGCGTGCAGCGGAAAACCGGCATCCAGCAACACCGCAGGAATCGCAGCCGACACGTTCATCGGCAATGCACGCCCGTAAGCTGCCTCTAATGTTTCTTCCACCGCTAGCAAGGCATCCACATGTCGGCCTGCCGTGCCCAGTTCGCGCGCATACGCCAGCAAACGGGTCGAGCGCGGGTCTTCCTCACGATGAATGGGATGGCCGAAGCCAGGCACAGGCTGGCGCGCTGTCTTGCGCTGGCGCAGCAGTGTCGCGGCGGCGTCTCTTAATGAGACGTTCTGCGAATCCGCATACGCCAGAATTTCCGCGAAGAACTCCCCCGCTTCCGATGATGCGCCCAAGATCACGGGGCCACACCCCAGCAGGCCCGCCGCCACGGCGCCTTGCATAGCGTTCGGAGCGGCGGCGTACGTCATTCGTGCCGCCTGGATAGACGGGACAAAGCCATGTTCCGCAATGGCGACCATGGTTGCGTCGGCGAGTTTGACCAGCTCCGCCGAAGGCTCCTTGCTCGTCAAGAGGAAGAGGAAGTACGCCGTATAGGACATTTTGCCAATCAACTCACTGGCCAAGTCCTTGCCGCGCACTGTGACGCGATCCGGTTCCACCTTTGAAATAGCGGTGGCGCCCACCTCTTTATCCTGCCCGCCCATGCTGTCTCCTAGTATTTTCGGGATGCGAAAAATAATTCGTATGCCGAAAATGAGTGTAGAGCAGTTGAGGCTTTTCGTAAATAGGGAGTAGGGTGCTCGAAAGCCCCGGCTAAGAACCGGGTGGTAGTCGCGGTGCCGGTCGCTCGTTAGCCCCCGGGCATATACAAGGCCCGCAGACGGGCCCGATCTGCCTCAAGCGTCAGAGCAGCCTCAGCCCGGTCACGCGCTTCGTGGGCCATTGCCAGCGCCGCAGCGCGGTAGGCGCTATCGCCCCGACGACTCAGCGCCAACAGCGATTTCTGTAAACGCAGCTGCACCTCGATGAGCCCGGCGCCATCCCGGCCCAACAACATGAAAGCATCTTCGAACAGGTCGTCGGTGCGCAAAGCCGGTACATGCACCCGAGGATAGACAGGCTCGATATCCGCGGATTCGCAGGACCCTGCCCAAAGACTCATCAAGCGAGTCATGCGACCTATGACATCGATAGCCGTGCCGGGGTCATTGGTGGCGGGCGACAAGGCCCGCGACCCGATTTCGCTCATCACCGACAGCGCGAAGCGGGGATCCTGGTCGAAGCTGCGCTCAGTGCCAATGGTGATCGCCTTGAGCAAACGTTCCTGTAATTCGGGGCTCTCTTCCTCAGTCGGTGCCTCGGCGAGCCAGGCGACCGGCGTATCCGAATAGACAAACGTCCCGGGTAGAGCATCCACATAGATGTCCTGATCGATGTCTTCGGCAATGGTTTGCAGCGCGCCCACGTCGATGTGCTGTACGTACCCGATCACGGGCGCGGTAATCGGATATCCGTTTGCGGGTAGATCGACCATGCGCCGACCCCCGAGATAGGGAGCGCCGAGTCGATCGACGATGGACCGCTCGGCGGCCTGCTCGACGCGCGCCGTGGTTTCACCAACGCGTCCGAAGCGCGTCAGGTGATCGATCCAGCGCAGCAGCGACGCCACGATCAATACGATCACCCCCACGGTAATCACAAAAAGCACAAAGCGTCCGCGATCACCATAAGCACCCGTACTGAGCACCACGATGCCGACGATACCGAACAGAAATGCTCCGATGAATGTAGACAGCACCGTCTGCGTCAGCCGATCCTCTATCAGGAGGCGAGTGGCGCGCGGGGTGACGTTCGTGGTTGCCGCCCCGAAGGCCGCTGTCATCACGCTGAGAGAGAACGTGGTGACGGCTAGCATGCTTGAGGCGATGATATTAAGAATGGTGCCTACCGCATCGGCACCGATATTCGTGGGCAGGTCCCAGGGGATATAGCGTTCAACCAGCGCGGCCATAATGGCGGCGGCAACACCCAGCAGCCCGATGAGAGTCGCACGTAGCCAAAGGCGTTTTCCGAGTCGATTCAAAATCCAGCGCCAGCGCGACATAGGGGCTCCTTCATTGGATAGTCTTGGGCGTAACAGGCATCGGCGATGCGGTTATGAGACTCTTCTCGCGACGAAGTCGTGCGGTTCACAGGGCGACCGAGGGTGATGCTAGCATCCTCCAAGGACGTAAAGAGGTGACTTGTGCTTATGCTTGCCCATGGAACTGTCGGATTTGGTAGCTTGTGCTGCGACCGCCAGCGTCGGTTTTTTGTAGAACACCTCGCTGTAGCAACTCTGTGATGTCACGTAAAGCAGTGTCTTGAGAGCATTTGGCTAGCGCTGCCCATTTACTAGTCGTCAGCTTGCCTTCAAATCCATCCAACAGACGATTCAGCACCTTGATCTGCCGCTCATTCATCGGAATGGTTGCCGCATGCTGCCAGAACTTTGCCTTGGCGAATACTTGATCGAGAACGCCATGGGCGTGTTCGATGGCTTTTAGCAGGGTGGACAGAAACCACGTCAGCCACCGCGTCACATCCATGTCGCCCTTTTGCGTGCGTTCTATGATGTCGTAATAGGCTTTGCGTTCCCGCTGGATCTGAGCAGATAAACTGTAAAAACGTTGGGGGCTGCCGTCGGCGCGGGTCAGCAGCAGGTCGCCAATGGCACGCGCAATACGGCCGTTGCCGTCATCGAAGGGGTGCAGGGTGACAAACCAGAGGTGGCCTAGGCCAGCGCGAACGAGAGCGGGTTCTTTCGGTGAGGCGTCATTCAACCAGTCTAGGAAACGTGCCATCTCCGCTGCTAGCCGGTTCGCGGGCGGAGCCTCGAAATGCACCTTTGCCCGACCGATGGAGCCTGAGACGACCTGCATGGGACCGTTACTGTCATCCCGCCAGTGGACTACCTTGATCGCACTGATGCCAGAATAGCCTGTGGGGAATAGTGCCGCGTGCCAGCCGAATAGGCGCGCGGCAGTAAGAGGCGCCATCGCTTTGCTGGTGGCGTCCAGGATCATGTCGACGATGCCGTCAACGTGACGGTCTGCGGGGGCCAATGCACCGATATCGACGCCTAAACGACGTGCGACAGAGGATCGGACCGAGGCGACACTGAGCGTTTCGCCTTCAATGGCGCTGGTCTGGACAACGTCTTCGGTCAGCGCCGCCAAGCTGGCTTCGGCGCGCAGGGCCATTCCCACGTCTGCCAGGCGGCCAAGCAAAAGACCTTGAGCACGACTGACGGCCGCCAAAGGCTCTGCCAGGGCGGCCAGGTCGTAGCACCAATCAGGCCAGTGCGGCGATTGCCAGATGTATTCACCGTATTTCATGCGGTGATTGTGGGGGCGTTTTAGGGGTTCGTCAAACCTGATACAACGTTGCGGGGTAACGCGCGGCTGGTTTGGCCACGCTCATTTAACGCACCAGCATGCCAGCGACGGCCTCGGATTCCGACAGATCACCCTTGTTACGCCAAGCCCTCGCCTCAGCGGTCCAGCCCGCCCATCAGCACGTACTTCACTTCGACGTATTCCTCGATGCCGTAGAAGCTGCCTTCGCGCCCATAGCCGGATTGCTTGACGCCACCGAACGGCACTGACGCCGTGCCGACCGACCCGGAGTTCAGGATCACCATGCCCGCCTGGATATCCCGGGGCATGCGGAATGCCCGCCCGACGTCTCGCGTACAAGCATAGGCCACCAAGCCATATTCGGTATTGTTGGCTCTTTCGACAACCTCATCCTCGTGGTCAAAACGGTAGACAGGAAAGACGGGCCCGAAGATGGAAATGCTCTCACGCCGTGCGTTTGGATTCAAAAACTTTGAGAATTACCGCATGAGAGTCTTGGCTCAGTGTGGTTGGAACGGTGTGATTAAGGCTCTACATCATAAACGGGGAACGACCAGCATTCATTAGACTTGTTTTTGCGAAGAACCTGTCTAAAGGAAACAATGCTGATGTCCCCAATCGATTCTATCCTAGGGTTACCCGGTCTGGTGGTC
>NZ_WSJA01000033.1:0-18255 GCF_009763235.1 Bordetella sp. 15P40C-2 | reverse complement strand
AAGAGCAGGTACTGCGTTTACTGCTTGCCTCGCTGTGTTAGCAGCAGAGAAACGAGATTATGAAGGCTTTTTTTCAAGCTGTCAAGTCGTTTTGTTTCGCATTTTGCAGAACACTTCGACTTGAACTTCACAATCGCCGTTTCCGGCATCTCGACATTTTAGCACATATTCGGGAAAACCCCAAATCGCTTTGTTAGTTCGTATCCGGGTAAACCCTGAATTCTCACCAACTGCCGAGCCCGAAATATTAACACACTTTTTAAATTCGATGCAACTAGATCTCTAATAACCATCGTCGCGGAATTTACTGCGTTATCACTTCGGCCCCACCGCCTGAACCTGTAAATTCGTGTTCGAGCAGCGAAGGAACGAGACTATACACGAATTTTGAGGGCTGTGGCAAATCGGACGAAAAACTTCAATATTTCTTCTGCTGGGTGCGTAAGACGCGGGATCGGCCGTTCATGGCTCGCAGCGCTACGCCAACACGGCGCCTTTAATCTCGCTGCGCCAGCTCTATGCTGTGTAGACATCAGCGCAATATGCGTACGTTCGCTATATATGTATATATAGATACGTATCTATCAGGGACGGCCGTTCCGCCACCGTTTACTATTCCAACTGCTTCCACGTTACCTGCTGAGTCCATGACAGAAGATATTCTCATCAACGTCACGCCTTTCGAAACGCGTGTTGCCCTGGTCGAACAAGGCGCAGTTCAGGAGCTCCATGTAGAGCGCAGTATCCAGCGGGGCCATGTCGGGAATATTTATCTTGGGCGGGTCGTCCGGGTGTTGCCGGGGATGCAGAGTGCCTTTGTTGACATTGGCCTGGAGCGCGCGGCGTTTATCCATATTGCGGATCTGAGAGAGAACCGTAGCGAGCGTAGCCAGGGGCTGACACCCACGCCAATCGAAAAGCTGCTTTTCGAAGGGCAGACCTTGATGGTGCAGGTGATCAAGGATCCGCTGGGCACCAAGGGGGCACGGCTTTCCACGCAAATCAGTATCGCCGGGCGCATGCTGGTGTATCTGCCGCATGATCCGCATATCGGCATTTCGCAGAAGATCGATTCCGAGGCAGAACGCAATCAGTTGCGCGAACGGCTGCAGGCGCTGATCCCCGAGGAAGAAAAAGGTGGGTTGATTGTGCGCACGCAGGCGGAGGGCGCAACCGATGCTGAGCTGAGCGCGGACCTGGACTATTTGCGCAAACTTTGGAGCTCGGTACAGGCGGCGGCGCGTACGCAGCCTGCCCCTGCCCTGCTACATCGGGACCTGACGCTGGAGCAGCGCGTACTGCGCGACATGGTGGGCCCGCAGACAAATCGCATTCTGGTGGATTCCCGCAGTACAACCTCGGCGCTGAAGGAATGGGCGCAGCTCTATACGCCGTCGGTGGCGGATCGGATTCAGCACTATAGCGGTGAGCGGCCGCTGTTTGACATGGCGAACGTGGATGCCGAGATCGCGCGGGCGCTCTCGCGGCGTGTCGATTTGAAGTCGGGTGGCTATTTGATCATCGACCAGACCGAGGCACTGACGACGGTAGACGTAAATACGGGCGGCTTTGTCGGCGGCAGGAATTTCGACGATACGATCTTTAAAACCAATCTGGAAGCGGCACAGGCGATTGCCCGTCAGCTGCGGTTGCGCAATCTAGGTGGGATTGTGATCCTGGACTTTATCGATATGGAAGACCAGGAGCACCGCGATACGGTGCTGGCCGAACTGAAAAAAGCGTTGTCTCGTGACCGCACCCGAATGACGGTGAATGGCTTTACGCAGCTGGGCCTGGTGGAAATGACGCGTAAACGTACCCGGGATTCTTTAGCGCATCAGCTATGCGAACCTTGTCCGACGTGTGAATCGCGCGGCCATGTGCGTACGGCGCGCACGGTGTGCTATGAAATTCTGCGGGAAATTTTGCGCGAGGCGCGTCAGTTCAACCCCCGTGAGTTCCGCATACTGGCCTCGCAGCAGGTGGTGGACCTGCTACTGGAGGAAGAGAGTCAGCACCTCGCGATGCTGGGTGATTTTGTCGGCAAGCCGGTTTCGCTGGAAGTGGAGACGGCGTATTCGCAGGAGCAGTACGACATCATATTAGTTTGAGTGTCGCAGGCTGCTCGCCTTTTCTCTGACGCTGAACAGAGAGCCAGCGATGTGTGCGCGGGACAGGCGTAGGCATCCCGCCGGTCTACCCGAACGAAAAAGCGCCTCCACAGGTAAATAGGCGCAAAAATAAAAAACGCCAGCGAGTGGAACGTCGCTGGCGCTTGATTTACCGCTCTTCGAAACGAGATCAGTCTTCGCGGAACTGCATGTTATAGAGCGAAGCGTAAAGCCCGTTGATGGCAAGCAGTTCGGCGTGGGCACCCTGCTCTACGATGCGGCCTTCGTCGAGCACGATGATGCGGTCAGCGTTTTGCACCGTCGAGAGACGGTGGGCGATGACCAGGGTGCTGCGGCCCTTCATCAAGCGTTCGAGTGACGCTTGGACTTGGCGCTCGGATTCGTTATCCAGGGCGGAGGTGGCTTCGTCCAGGATGAGGATGGGCGCGTTCTTGATCAGGGCACGTGCAATGGCCAGTCGCTGGCGCTGGCCACCCGACAGGCGCGCGGCGTTTTCGCCCACGGGGGTGTGGATACCCTGAGGCAGGCGCTCTACGAATTCGAGCAGATTGGCGGCTTCCAGGGCGTCGCGTATCTGCTGATCGCTCGCCTCGCCCAGAACACCGTAGCCCACGTTGGCCGCAATCGTGTCGTCAAACAGAACGACGTCCTGGCTGACCAAGGATAAGTGCGAACGCAGGCTGCGCAGCGTCAGATCATTGATCGGCACATCGTCGATGAGAATTGAGCCGGTGTCGGGAAGCACGAAGCGCGGCAGCATATTGGCGAGCGTCGTCTTGCCACTGCCCGAACGCCCGACTAAGGCGACGGTCTGTCCAGGCTCTATCCGGAATGACACATCGTGCAGGGTATCGCGCTGCGCATCGGGGAATCGGTGCGTGACGTCACGGAACTCCACCCGGCCACGGACTGGCTCGGGTAGAGTGCGTTTACCAGTATCAGCTTCGGGTTCCTGATCGATCAGGGTGAACACGCTCTCGGCGGAGACCAGCATTTTCTGCATTTTGCCGGCGAGGTTGGTCAAGCGTTTGATCGGATCGAAGATTTGGGCGAGTGCGGCCATGAAGGACGCAAAGCTGCCGACGGTCAGCGTGCCGTTATTGGCCTGGCTGAGGGCCACGGCGATGATCGCCCCCACGGAAATCGAGATACAGACCTGGGTCAACGGCGTCATGGCGGCGTCCGCCGTGGCGGTGCGCATGGCAAAACGACGCAGGCGGGCATTAACGAAAGCGAAACGGCCGCGCTCGGCTTCGTAACCGTCGAACAGCTTGATGACGCGCTGACCGTTGATGCCCTCGCTCGCCACGCGAGTGAGCTCGGCGTTCATGTTGACGGTTTCGCGGTTGATGCGGCGCAGGCGACGGATAAAGACGCGGGCGATCAGGACCGAGACGGGCAGCATGACCAGAATGATCAGCGTGAGCATCCACGACATGTAGAGCAAGACGCAAATCAGCGCGATAACGACCAGCGTTTCGCGAACCAGCACCGTGATCACGTCGGTGGCATAGCCAGTGACGTTGCCCGCGTCGATGGTGAACCGGTTGAGCAACCTGCCGGTGTCGCCGCGTTTAAAGTCGGAGTCGGGCAGACCGAGCAAACGCTCGAACATGTCGCGCCGCATTCCCAACAGGACGTTGTTGGCCACCCAGGCCAGCAAGTAGTCGCTGAAGAAATTACAAACGCCTCTTAGAAAGATCAGACCGATTACGGCTAATGGAATGGCCCAGACGTAGTACGGACGGGTGCCGGTGAAGCCGTCGTCGAGCAGGGGCTTCATGATAATGGCCAGCGTGGGCTGCGTGGCGGCGGCGCCCGCCATGAGCAGAATGGCCAGCAACAGGCCTTTCCAGTAGGAGCCGACGCGGCTATAGACGCGTTTCCATAGCTCGGCCTTCACGGGATGTGATCCGGCAGGAGCGTGACGTGAAGCAGAATTCAAGGAGGACTCGCTTTAATACAATTATGCTTGGGATTGTACCGTTCACCCGCGTTGACCGAGGAACCGCAGTTTGTCCACATCTAACACCGCCTGCCTGTATGTCCGCCTGCCTAACTGGGTGGGTGACGTTTGTATGAGCTTGCCGAGCCTGGCGTTGGCGGGGTCCACGGGACTGCAGCTGGTGGTGTGCGCCCGGCCGTGGGCGCGCGATCTGTTGGCGGGCGTTCCGATGCAGGATTTCATTCCGATGCGAGGGAAATGGCGCGAAGATAGCCGGGCGGTGCGGGAGCACCGACGCAAGACGGGCATCAAGCAATGCTACGGGCTGACGCTGCCTGATTCGCTCTCGAGCGCTGCGGTTTTTCGGCTGGCCGGCGTGCCGACTGCGGGATACCGGGACGATGGGCGCAGCTTGTTGCTGCGATGGCCAGTGTCGAAGCCGACGCAGCGGCTGCATGCGGTGGAGTCGTGGTACTACCTGACCCGGCAAGCGCTGTCCGCTTGGGGATTGCCTGCAGGGTCCGAGCATCCGCCCAAAACCTTGGATTTGCCTATCACGCAGGCGCATCAGGAAGCTGCCGACACCATGTTGCGGCAGGCAGGTTTAACGGACGCCCCATTTGTACTGATCGCGCCTACCGCCACGGGGTTACATAAGGGGCGGGTCAAAGTATGGCCACATTTCGACGCATTAACGCGGGGCTTGCAAGCGAGTGGGCATACCGTGGTAATGTGCCCTCCTCCGTCCGAGGTGGAGGAATCGCGGCGCAATGCTCCAACGGCTCAACTGTTGCCATCCGTGTCGCTTGGGGTGTTTGCCGCGCTGACCCGGCGCGCCGCTTTGGTGGTGTGCAATGATTCGGGAGTGTCGCATGTCGCAGCGGCCGCCGAGGCCCGCCAGTTGACGTTATTCGGCGTGACGAACCCGGAACGCACGGGGCCCTGGGCATCGCGCGCTATATGTATGGGCGCCGAAGGCGCTTGGCCTGCTGCCAACGAGGTGGAACAAGAAGTCCGCCGCCTGCTTTGACCCGTCTGACGGGATTAATCCATGACTGTAACGAATTACCTGGCAAACCTGATCATTCCGCAAAATCTCTGCATTGCCCTTCTCGTGGTTGGTCTTGTGTTGGGGCTGTTTCGCCTACGCAAGACGGGCGCGGCGGTGGCGGCGGCAGGGATAATTTGGGTCGCGGCCTGGTCCCTGCCCGTCACCTCGCTGTGGCTGGGCGGATCGCTGGAGGCGCGATATCCGCATGTGGCGGCAGCTGAGCTGCCTACGGCTGACGCTATTGTGGTGTTAGGGGGTAATACCGCGAACGGGCGGGCAAACTGGTTTCTGCCGTACGACAAGGACACCGCCATCGTGCGTGTGGATACGGCACTGAACCTCTACCGCGCGGGTCGTGCGCCAAAAATTGTGCTTTCCGGTGGGGCGCTGGAGGGCGATGTCAGCGAAGCGCGCGGCATGGCCCATGTACTGAAGCAGCAAGGCGTGCCGGATACGGCGCTGCTGCTTGAAAACGCCAGCCGTACTACCTATGAGAACGCGACGCAGACTGAGGAAGAGCTCAAGGAACACGGGGTCAAGCAAGTGCTTTTGGTGACCTCGGCGCTGCACATGCCGCGCGCGATGGCGGCGTTTGCTAAACAGGGGATTCCGGCGATCCCTGCATCGACGCCCCCGCAGATCGTGTTGCCGGCGGATGGCTCCGTGTCGCCGTGGATGCCGCATATGCGTACGCTGGAAGCCAGCCGCAGCATCATCAAGGAATATGCCGGGCTGCTCGTGTATTGGCTGCGCGGTTGGGTGTGAGGATGGTCAGCGTTGTGGAATGCCGACCTGATTGCGGGGCTTGTTGTACCGCGCCATCGATTTCGAGCGCGATTCCGGGCATGCCTGGGGGTAAGCCGGCGGGCACGCCTTGTGTTCAATTGGATGAGGCCAAGCGGTGCCGGATATTCGGGCAACCCGACAGGCCGTCATGCTGTTCGGGGCTGCAGCCGTCGCTGGAAATGTGCGGCCATAGTCGTGAAGAAGCGATGGTCTGGCTGACACGATTGGAACGGGAAACGGCGCCGGCTTAGCGCCTTGGTGAAGTCGGGGGTTAGTTCCGCGTCGCCAGTGTCACAGCCGATCTGCTAGTTTCCGCGCAAGGCTTGACCGTAGACCTCAAGCGTGGCGGCGGCAAAGCGCGCCAGCCCGAATTGCTCAACCGCGGTGCGGCGAGCGGCGGCGCCCATTTGTGCGACACGCGCCGGGTCCTGCAGCATCCAGCGCAGCCGCTCAGCGATCGCGGCCGTATCCCGCACGGGGACGATCCAGCCATCATGGCCGTCAGTCACGTTTTCCGGTAAGCCGCCGGCGTTGCTGACCAACGCTGGCAGACCGAGGGACATGACTTCTCGACAGGCGTAGGAAAGCGCCTCGCGGTAAGAGAGCACAAACCCGACGTGGCAGCAGGCCAGTGCGTCGCGCACATCGTCCAACAATCCGGGGAAAACCACTTGGTCTTGCATGCCAGCGGCTTTTACGCGGGCGCGCTTGTCGTCGTTGGGCAGGTCGCCTGCGACCAGGATCCGGATACGGCTGCGTAGTGCTGGTGGTAAGGTGCCAGCCGCGCTGACGAGGTCGAGCCAGCCTTTGTCATAGTCGGTGCCGCCCGCACTGCCAAACAGCAGGCAATCTTGCCAGCCCGGCCCGAAATACTGGTCTTTCAAAGCACGAATGCGCTCGCTGGCAGACACGGATGAATCGGCTGAGGCATTCAACCGCCCACTCGCCTCATCGCCGGCTACAGCAAGTGGAGCGAAGTAATCCGTGTCGATACCATGCCGGATCGTCGTAATGGGCAACCGCTGGTAGGGTGATGCGAGAAGCATATCTCGGACATAGTCGCTAACCGCAATCACGTGATCCGTCGCGAGTGCCGCGCGCAAGCGGTGTCCCCAGGACTGCAGCGGGTGGTCGTTATGTTTGGTGAACACCACGCGTGGCCGATGGCGCAGCCCGATCAGGGCCAGCATCACCTGTTTGTGGTCAGCCGATCCATTGACGTGGATGATGTCGTAACGCTCTTGGGCGATCAAGCGACGCAAGGCCGCGCGTTCGCCGAACCAGGATGACGGGCGCGTGGAAAAGCGCATGCCGATGGCGCGCACGCCGGGTATGGCGCTGACGTAGCGAAAGAGTCTGCTGGTGTCCGGCGTGGCCACGCTGATGTCGTGGTCGCCGGCATAGGCGCGCGCCAAACTGGTGACGTAGGTGGCGTGACCGCCGCCGTTACGCGGGTGAAAATTGGTGTAGAGGATTTTCACGGAATCGGTTTACTCGGCCGCGTCAGACATGAAGCTGAGCTTGGCATAACGGAAGAAGCTGCCTGCGGCGGCGGTGACGGCCAGTACCAGCCCATGACGCCCGTCGAGAAAGCCTCGGCGGATCAGGTAGATACGGATAAAGGTCCAGAATCCATGACCGAGCGCCGAAAATATGGTTGCACGCTTGCCACGGGCATACATCATGGCGGCGGCGTCGGAGGAGTAACGATTCACCTTGTTGATGAGCGCGTCCAGATTGTCGTAGGGATAGTGCTCGAAATAGCCGCTCAGGCGCACAACCTGCCCCTGAGGCACGACGCGTTCGTGAACCGCCGCATCGGTGAATCGCGCCGTGCCGCGTTTGAATAGTCGTAGCACGTGGTCCGGCCACCAGCCGCTATGCCGGATGAAACGGCCACAGAAATCCGACAATCGCGCGATCTCGTAGGCGTCCGCCTGCGGATTCGTCAGGACTTCTTGTATTTCTCGCGCCAGATCGGGTGTCACGCGTTCATCTGCATCGATCGATAACACCCAGTCGCCGGTCGCGAGATCGAGCGCGCGGTTTTTCTGCGGCCCGAATCCGGGCCAGTCGTCGGTCACCAGCACCGTGGCGCCGAAGTCGCGCGCCAGCGCCACGGTATTGTCAGTACTGCCGGAGTCGACCACGATGAATTCATCGGCAAAGGCCACCGATTCCAGGCATCCCACAATGTGGCGGGCCTCGTTCTTGGTGATGATGATGACCGAGAGTTTCATGCGCGGTTCCTTATGCGTCTCTTCCACGCTTTCCACGCGTGGTAGCGCGGCCCGATCACGGGATGGCGCGACATCCAGATACGTCGGTTCAACCACGAGCCGCCCAAATTACGGACGGCGAAACGGTAGATATGCTCGGGGTCGGTGCCGGGCAGGTTCTGTCCCAGCGCATCGGTGGTGTAGAGGTATTTGAAACCGGCCTCGCGCGCGGCCTCGACGTAATCCGCGTCGAAATAACCCTGCGGCCAGCACAGATGGTCGCTCACGCCGCCGAGCTCGCGCACCAGCGCGGCGCGAGAATCGGCCAGTTCTTTGGCGATGTGGGAGCGCTTGGCGGCCACATCGGGTCCGCATTCCTTGTCCCAGCGCGTATGGGTATGGGTATGGGAATGCACTTCGAAAGTGCCGGCCTCGATCATGGCGCGCACCTCGCTCCAGCGCAACATGACTTCGTCGGTGCGCCCCTCGGCGACGAGCCGTTTGCTTTCATGATGGTCGGGTGAGCGCGGCACCGGTTTGCCCTGCCCTGCATGGGGACGCACTTCGCCCTCGCCTGCCCAGCCGGTAATCAGAAACAGGATGGCCTTCATGCCATAGCGCTGCAGGATCGGATGGGCGTAGGTCCAGTTGTTCAGATAACCATCATCGAAGGTGATGAGGACGGACTTTTCCGGCACGGAGCCACCCGCCAAATACTGCGCGAACTGTTCAGTGCCCAAGGCGGTATATCCGGCGCGGGCGAGGCCGGCAATCTGCTGCTCGAACACCTCGGGTGTGACAGCGATCATGCCCCCGCAGGGGCTGACATGGTGGTACATCAGTACCGGGATATTCGGTGCGTTGGACATGATGGTCGGTGGTGTGAGGAGCTGGCTGGATTGGTGACTCGGCCTCGATCAGCCGCGGCGCTCGGCCAGCCACTTGCGATACACGGCCTCGGTGTTTTCGGCCAGGCGTGCCGGCGAGAATACGCCCTCTTCCCAAACCATACGACGGCCGGCCTCACCCATCCGATGGCGCAAGTCGGGGTCGTCGATCAGACGTTCCAAGGCGCCACGCAAGGCGCGCTGGTCGTGCAAGGGCACGAGGATGCCGGTTTCGCCATCGCGCATCATTTCGGACACGCCTCCGACGTCGGTGCCGATGACGGGCAACCCGGCGGCTTCGGCCTCGACGAAAACGGTACCGGAGGCCTCCTGCTCGGTCGCCAGTGCGAACAGATCGAATCCGGCCAGCAGATTCGGCACGTCGCGGCGCGTGCCCATCAGATGGATGCGCTGTTGCAGACCTAGCTGTTGAATATAGGCCTGGGTGTTTTCGAACGTGGGCGAACCCGAACCGACGAAGACCATGTGCAGATTAGGGCGCGTGGCCATCAGCGGACGGATGGCATCGATCAGGTTTTTATGGCCCTTGGCGGCGCGCATGACCGCGACGCAACCGACCACGATGTCGTCTTCGGACAGCCCAAGTTCGCCGCGCAAGGTCGAATGCTCAACAGGCGGAGGCAGAACCACCGGGGAATACAAGGTGGCGGTATGTTCAGCGGGCACGCCACGGCTGATCAGATACTGTCGAACGTATTCGCTAACGGTGGTGACGCGATGCGGCAGCCAGGTGTATGAGAGCAACGAACCGACCTTGCTGGCCAAATGACGGGTACGAACGATGAGCGGTGTGCCGGCCAAGCGCCCGGCGGTGCCCGCGATCAAGGTGTCGATGCGGCTATGCGTGTTGACCACATCGTAGCGGCCTTCCACAAGGATACGCCGGACCGTGACGACACCTCTGAGGTATCGCACCAATCCGCCCATGGGCACGGTGTGGACCGTAAAGCCGGCTTCGCGCAGGCGCGGCACCAGTTGCGCCTGCGGCTGGCATAGGGCTTCGACGTGATGGCCGCGTGCGCGCATGGCGTGCATCTCTTTGAAGATGCGATGTTCCTGGCCGCCGAAGGCGACAGCCGCTTCGGTATGAAGAATACGTAACGGTTCCATCAGTAAGTCACCTCTACCCCATCGGGGTTCGCCCAGGATGCCAGATTTTCCAGCAGCGTATCGGCCATGCGTACGCGCCAGTCTTCGCCCAGCCGCACGGTGCATTGGTAATGATCGCGCGCGTAGACGATATCGACGGGTACGCCCGGAATGCCATTTTCGGGTTCGGCACGGAACGGATTAAGCAGTTGGTAAAGCCGCTTTGCGTCAGCCTGACCGTTGAGCTTGATGCGCAGCGCCTTGGCGCGCGCCTCGCGCGCGAGCTGCAAGTCATAGAGTTGTTCGGCGACGATGCGCATGCCGCCGGAATAGTCGTCGTTGCTGACTTTACCCTGGACGATGATGAGCTGGTCTTCGCGCAGACGGGCACGATGTTTTTCGTAGAGTTCGTTAAAGACGGATATCTCGAGCTGGGCCGTGCCATCGTCCAATACGGCAAACACCATTTTGCCGCGCCGGGTCATCATGGTGCGCACGCCGGCGAGGACACCGCACATCCATTGCAGATCGCGCTGCGGTTCGATGCGCGCCAGGGGCATGGGCACGATGCGGCGCACTTCGTCGCGCCAGTGATCGAAGAGGTGGCCGCTGAAGTAGTAGCCGAGAGCGGCCTTTTCTTCCGTCAGCTTGGTGTGCAGATTCCAGGGCGCGACCTTGCTGAGCTCGCCGGCCACCACTTCGCCGCTATCGTCCCCGAATAGCGAAGCCTGATTGGCGCTGCGCGCGGCTTGCTCGGCGGCTTCCATGGCGGTGCCGACCGAGGCCAGCATGGCGGCACGGTTGGGCTCGATCGAATCAAAAGCGCCGGCCCGGATCAGGGCCTCGATTGTGCGACGGTTGACCGCGTGTTTATTCACGCGCCGGCAGAAATCGAACAGGTTGGTAAAAGGACCGTCGGCTTCGCGCGAGCGCAGAATCTCCTCGACAGCGCCCTGGCCGGTGCCCTTGACGGCCCCCAAGCCGTAACGCATGGTGCGCGGCGGCTTGCCCTGGGCGGTGTATTCGTCCTCGACCGGCGCGAAACGGTAGCCCGATGCATTGACGTCCGGCGGCAAGACGACCACACCATTGTCCTGCGCGTCGCGGCAGAACACCTGTACCTTGTCGGTGTCGTCCATGTCGGAGGACATGGTGGCGGCCAGGAACTCGGTCGGGTGATAGGCTTTGAGCCAGGCGGTTTGATAGGCGATCAGCGCATAGGCAGCCGAGTGCGATTTGTTAAAGCCGTAACCGGCGAATTTTTCCATCAAGTCAAAGAGCTTGATGGCAAGATCGGGGTCGTGGCCTTTTTCCTTCGCACCCTTTTCGAAGAGCTCGCGGTGCTTGGCCATTTCCTCGGGCTTTTTCTTGCCCATGGCGCGGCGCAGCAGGTCGGCGCCGCCGAGCGAGTAGCCCCCGATGATCTGCGAAATCAGCATCACCTGCTCTTGGTAGACGATGACGCCGTAGGTGCTTTTGAGTGTGCCTTCCAGATCGGGATGGAAATAGTCCACCGCAGCACGGCCGTGCTTGCGGTTGACGAAGTCGTCCACCATGCCGGATTCGAGCGGGCCGGGACGGTACAAGGCCAGCATAGCGATGATGTCTTCGAAGTTGCTGGGCTTGAGCTTTTTCAGCAGCTCCTTCATGCCGCGCGATTCCAGCTGGAATACGGCGGTCGTGTTGGCATCGCAGAGGATTTTGTAGGCGGCCGGGTCGTCCAGCTCCAGCGCCATGATGTCGAAATCGCGCTTGGTGGGATTGAACTGGCGCACGTAACGCACTGCCCAATCCAGAATGGTCAGGTTGCGCAAGCCTAGAAAGTCAAACTTGACCAGGCCGGCTGCCTCGACGTCGTCTTTGTCGAACTGGGAGACGGCGCTGTTTTCTTGGCCCGGCTGGCAATACAGTGGGCAGAAATCGGTGAGCTTGCCCGGGGCGATGAGAACGCCGCCGGCGTGCATGCCGATGTTGCGCGTCAGACCCTCCAGCGGACGGGCCAGATCGACCAGCGCGCGGACTTCTTCTTCCTGCTCGTAGCGCTCCTTGAACGCCGGTTCGTCCTTCAAAGTACGGTCCAGCGACCACGGGTCAGCCGGGTTGAAGGGAATGAGCTTGGATAAACCGTCGCAGAACAGATAGGGCATGTCCAGCACCCGGCCGGCATCGCGCACCACCGCCTTGGCGCCCAGCGTACCGAAGGTCGCGATCTGGCTCACCGCATCGCGACCGTATTTCATCTTTACGTAGTCGATGACGCGTTCGCGATTGTCCTGACAAAAGTCGATATCGAAGTCGGGCATCGAAACGCGTTCCGGGTTCAGGAAGCGCTCGAACAGCAAGTCGTAACGAATAGGATCGAGGTCGGTAATGCCCAGCGCGTAGGCCACCAGCGAGCCCGCGCCGGAACCCCGGCCGGGGCCTACCGGCACGCCGTTTTGCTTACCCCAGTTGATAAAGTCCTGAACGATCAGGAAGTAGCCGGGAAAGCCCATTTGGATGATGGTTTTGCATTCCCAACGCAGGCGTTCGTAGTATTGATCCCGCTTGGACGCGCGGACTTCCGGGTCGGGGAACAAAAACGCGAGACGCTTTTCCAAGCCCTCTTCGGAGAGTTGAACGAGATAATCGTCCAAGGAAACGCCGTCCGGCGTGGGGAAATTGGGCAAGCGTGGTTTGCCCAACACCAAGGTCAGATTGCAGCGCTTGGCGATTTCTACCGTGTTTTCGATCGCGGAAGGCACGTCGGCAAACCGGCGCGCCATTTCCTCGGAGCTAAGCAGGTATTGTTCTTTGGTGAACCGGCGCACCCGGCGCGGGTCGGCCAAAATTTCGCCTTGGGCGATACACACCCGCGCCTCGTGAGCCTGGAATTCTGTCGCATCGAGAAACTGCACGGGGTGCGTGGCGACGACCGGCAAGCCAGCCTCCGCCGCCAGGCGCATGGCAGCCTGCGTGTAGGCTTCGTCGCCATCGGCGCCGCTGCGTTGCAGCTCGATATAAAACGATCCGGGGAACATCTGTCCCCACTGCCGTGCCAGCGAAAGAGCTGTCACGGCATTGCCAGCGTCCAAAGCATGCCCAATATCGCCCGCGCGGCCGCCCGACAGCACGATCAGGCCTTCACGGCCATTGAGCCATTCGCGGCGGATCTCGGCGCGGCCACGTCCCTGATTCGTCAAAAACGACTGAGTCAGCAGTTCACAGAGGTTAAGGTAACCCTGGTGGTTGCGAACCAGCAGCAGCAGGCGAAACGGCTTGTCGGGATCCTCGTCATTCGTCAGCCAGACGTCGCAGCCCGCGATGGGCTTGACGCCCTTGCCGCGCGCGCCTTTGTAAAACTTGATCAGGCCAAAAATATTGGACAGATCCGTGAGTGCGACAGCGGGTTGACCAAACTGAGCAACACGCTTGATCAGGTCAGGGATACGCACAATGCCGTCCACCACCGAGAACTCGGAGTGGACGCGCAGATGAACAAAGGCAGGCTTGGGGATGACGGCTTCAGACATCCCAGAATTGTACCTAGTCGGGCAGGGTCGGGGCGGCAGCTGTGTAGCGGCCCTGGGCGATGTCTGCGAGGGCGGGAAGGGAAGACGCGATACGTTCGCGACGTGTTGCGATATCTCCGTGCGCGCTCAGTATGCCTAGCTCGCGCCTATAAGCTTATCAGCGCACCATCTGGATCCACGATTTGAGGTCGAACGGTTCTTCGGCTGGCTCAGCGCTGGTCGCGGTTGCGGCCGTCTCTTGCGCGCTCTTGGTCACGACGGTCGGCACGGGAGAGGCTTGTGAAGCAAGCGTTTGAGCCACGATGTCGGCCACGTCCTCAAGCACGTCTTCGATGCGAGCTTGGGCGATACCCTGATCGATGGTGACTTCGTCGACGATCTCGTCCAGGCGACTTTCCACGGTGGTCTGCGCAGGGACAACCGTCTCGTCGGCAAAAATTTCCTCGACAGGTTCCTCGGGCTGGCTCGCCGCCTCGGCCTCTGCTTTCGCGTTTTCGGCTTGAATAACGCGCTCTTGAATGGTGTTTTCGCCGAAGATCGCTGGCGTCCAGGCTTGCACAACATTGCCCGCGTACTCGGCCATCTCCGACAGCGTCTCCCAGGACAGCGTGCAGGCCTTCAGCAGATCGGCGCGAAAGGCGTCCCCAAAAATTGCGCCGAAAGCGGCCAACAGCTCGGTGCTCGATTTTTTCAAGACCGGGAGAACGCTATAGTCGTCGTCATCAGCGCGGGCCTGCTCCTCGGCAATCTGCATCGGTGTCTTACCGTAGATGTCCTGCGCGTACTTGTCGGCCCCGGCGGCGACGAGTTCGGGCACGATAGGGCAGGTGCCGTTCATCACGGCGTAATGCAAGGCGGTGCGTCCTTCAGCATCCTTGGCATTCAAGTGCACACCGTGGCGGCACAGGTAACGTACTTGATCCTCCGCGAGTGGATTCTCCGCGCAATACATCAGTACGGACTTCTCATTTGCATCCCTAGCGTTAGGGTTGGCGCCCCTGCGCAGCAACGCGTCGGTCAGCTCGGGCTGCGAGGTAAGCGAGACAGACAGCAGCAACGGTGTGCGTTGTTTTACGTCCGGTTGATCAATAAGTTCCTGCGGCACCATATTAATCAGCGCCACCCGAACCTCTTTACTGAGGGACATTTTGGTTACGCTGGTCAGATAGACTGGCAGTGTTCTGCCTTGTGTGTCCGTTGCGCAAAGTGCGTCTTTCTTAATCTGGTTATTTTTTAGCCAGCCTGCGATCAACTCGTTGTCTTCCTTGAAGATCGCATCAAATAGATCGGCGCCGGTCACGGCAGGATATGCCGCAGCCTGCGCGGCGGGATTCATTTTGGACTGCACGCCGGGATACGTTTCGGCCTGCAAGCCGAGAGGCATTTCGGCCTGCAAACCGGACATCTTCGGTCCATTCGGCTGCGGCAGCACGCGAGACAAATAATCGTGCGAAAAGGCGGGTTTGATAGAAACACCCATGAATTCTCCTGGTTGGTTGGGGTTGGTTGGGGTTGGTTGGGGTTGGTTAGTCGGTCGACACCGTGCCACGCATCCTGAGTGACATTCACCCCCCCGTAGTTCCAGGCAACTGGCGCCTTCCCGCCCGCCGCCGGCGCCAAACAGCCAGCTATGAGAAAATGTCCTATTTTCTATTTCTGGCTCGCTGGAGCTTTGCATCATGAAATGGCTGATCCCCGGAATCTGGCTGGCCGCCATCCTGTTCGCGCATTTCAGAGGCCGCGTACGCCTGCGCCTGTCGCGGCAATTGCTGGACCAGTCCGTGCTGCTCGCGCCGGTCAATGCGTTTATGGTGCTGTGCTCGCGGGTGCCGACCACACCCTATTTGCCTACGCGCGAAATTCCGGAACTGAAGGTGCTGGATGACAATTGGGAGGTCATCCGCGACGAGGCCCTGAAAATGGCGGAGCTGCGCCGGATCAAGGCGGCGGAGAAGCACGATGACATCGGCTTCAACTCGTTTTTCAAATACGGCTGGAAGCGTTTTTATTTGAAATGGTATGACGCCCGGCATCCCTCGGCCGAAGAGCTATGCCCGCGCACTGTCGCCATTTTAAAAAGCTTGCCCAAGGTTAAAGCAGCCATGTTTGCCGAGCTGCCACCGGGGGGCAAACTGAACAAGCATCGGGATCCGTTTGCCGGTTCATTGCGCTATCACTTGGGTTTGGCCACGCCCAACGACGACCGTTGCCACATCATTGTGGACGGCGAAACGTATAGCTGGCGGGATGGCGAAAGCGTGGTGTTTGACGAGACCTATGTGCATGAGGCCCATAACCAGTCGGAAGCCAATCGCATCATCCTGTTTTGCGATGTGGAGCGTCCGCTGAAATGGCGCTGGGCCGAGGCGTTCAACCGCTGGTTTGGCCGCGTCGTGATGTCTGCCGCGAGCTCGCCGAATGACGCGAAGGACCAAACAGGCGCCATCAATAAGCTGACCCACGCGCACTGGGCGCTGGATCAAAAGCGCAAGCAGTTCAAGGCGTGGAATCGTACGGTATATAAGATCACCAAGATCGCGTTGATCGTCCTGGTGGTGGCGGCGTTTCTCGCGATGTGACCGGGGAAAGACGGGCGGCGAGGCCTTTGCTGTGGTCTATGCAGTGGTCATCGCCTCGCCCGTGGCCACGGCCAGCGTTTTAGCATTCCACGATATTGACCGCCAACCCACCCCGCGCGGTTTCCTTGTATTTGGTTTTCATGTCGGCGCCGGTTTCGCGCATGGTCTTGATGACGGAATCCAGCGAAACGTAGTGCTGACCATTGCCTCGTAGTGCCATGCGCGCCGCGTTAACCGCTTTGACGGAAGCCATGGCGTTGCGCTCAATACAGGGAATCTGCACGAGGCCGCCGACCGGGTCGCAGGTCAGGCCCAGATTATGTTCCATGCCGATTTCGGCGGCGTTCTCGACTTGCTGCACGGTTCCGCCCAACACCGCGGCGAGCGCGCCGGCCGCCATGGAGCACGCCACGCCGACTTCGCCCTGGCAGCCAACCTCGGCGCCGGAAATCGAAGCGTTGTATTTATAAAGCAGCCCGATGGCCGCCGCGGTCAGCAGGAAATCGCGAATACCGTGAATGTTGGCCCCGGGCACGAAGCGGTCGTAGTAATGCATGACCGCCGGGATGATGCCGGCGGCGCCATTGGTCGGCGCGGTGACGACGCGACCGCCCGCTGCATTTTCTTCATTGACCGCCATAGCGTAGAGGTTGACCCAGTCCATCACCGACAAAGGGTCGGCAAGCGTACGTTCAGCGCGTAGCGTCAGACTGCGGTAAAGCTCGGGCGCACGGCGGCGCACCCGAAGTGAACCAGGCAGATCGCCATCGGCCTCGGGATGGTTAATGCCACAGCCGCGGCTCACGCAGTCCTGCATCACCTGCCAGATGCGATCGAGTTCGCGATGCACCTCGGCCTCGGTGCGCCACACCAGCTCATTACGCATCATCAGCTGAGCAACCGTGCAGGATTCTGCCTCACACATCGCGAGCAGCTCGCGACTGGAACGGAAGGGAAAGGGAAGCTTATCGTGCGCCGCGATGACTTGGCTGTTAGGGGCACCGGCAGTGACGACGAATCCGCCGCCCACTGACAGATAGCGGGATTGCCGTAGTGACTGCCCATCGCGATCGAGGGCATGGAAGATCATGCCGTTCGGATGCTCGGGCAAGGCCTCCCGGCGATAAAAGAGGATATGGTCCTTCTCGATAAACGGGACCGGGTGCCGGCCCAGCACAGAGAGCGACTTGCTCGCGCGTACCGCTTGCAACATGCCCGCGATGGCTGAAGGATCCACCGTGTCTGGCGCCTGCCCCATCAGTCCCAGCATGACGCCTTTGTCGGTGCCGTGACCCTTACCCGTAGCCCCCAACGAGCCATAGAGCTCGGCACGAACCGTGGCGGTACGCGCCAGGAGACCGTCACGCTCGAGCCCCTGTGCAAAGAGCAATGCGGCGCGCATGGGCCCGACTGTATGTGAACTGGACGGCCCAATGCCGATTTTGAAAAGATCAAACGTCGATACCGCCACGACACACCTCGAAGTAACAAGTTGCCTATCATACCCAGTGCGGCGGCGAAAGACACCCGCCAAATCCCGCGTCGTGCGATGATTCGGGTGACGTATAGGCTAGGAACACCCCGGCCCTCGGTTTCATGGAATTTTTAGGTTAATTATGTCGGGACTCATTGCCCTACTCGATTTCGCAGGCTATGTCGCGCTGTTGTTATGGGGCGTACACATGGTGCAGTCGGGCGTGCAGCGCGCGTTTGGCGCGGCGCTGGGCGCGGCGCTAGGTCGAGCGTTAGGGACGCGGCTGCGTGCATTCACCACAGGTCTGGGCATCACGGCAGCCTTACAGAGCAGTACAGCGACCGGTCTGATGATCACGGGTTTCGCCGCTGGCGGTCTGGTCGGGTTGGCGCCTGCTTTGGCGGCCATGCTGGGCGCAAACGTCGGCACGACCCTGATCGTGCAGGTGCTTTCTTTCGACCTGACGCAGCTCGGACCGATATTGATTCTGGTTGGTGTGTGGATGTTCCGTCATTATCCGGCCGGACGCGCGCGGGATCTGGGGCGGGTGTTCATTGGGT